>NZ_JANLIZ010000015.1:0-119720 GCF_024702055.1 Enterobacter sp. HG048 | reverse complement strand
ACAGGCAGCAGGGTTTACAGATGGTCGGCATCCCCAACCAGGTGTCGAGCGCGCTGTCAGGGGCGCTGCTGGTTGTGGTGGTGATGGGACGTTCGCTGAGTCTGCACCGTGAGTGGGTGCGATCTCTCTTTAGAAAACTATCCGGAGCGTAAGATGAAAACAAAACTGTTCGTCCTGGCAATGGCCCTCAGCTTCGCTTCGGCGCAGGCGGCGGACCGCATTGCCTTTATCCCGAAGCTGGTGGGCGTGGGCTTCTTCACCAGCGGCGGCAACGGCGCGAAAGAGGCGGGGAAAGACCTCGGCGTGGACGTGACCTACGACGGCCCGACCGAGCCGAGCGTCTCCGGCCAGGTGCAGCTCATCAATAACTTCGTCAACCAGGGCTATAACGCCATCATCGTCTCCGCCGTATCGCCGGACGGCCTCTGCCCGGCGCTCAAGCGCGCGATGCAGCGCGGCGTCAAGGTCCTGACCTGGGATTCCGACACCAAACCGGAGTGCCGCAGCATCTATATCAACCAGGGGACGCCGGAA
Source organism: Enterobacter sp. HG048 (assembly GCF_024702055.1). NCBI lineage: Bacteria > Pseudomonadati > Pseudomonadota > Gammaproteobacteria > Enterobacterales > Enterobacteriaceae > Enterobacter > Enterobacter sp. HG048. The sequence continues at coordinate 119,186 of NZ_JANLIZ010000015.1, read as the reverse complement.
CAGCTGGGCGGCCTGCTGGTGGAGATGGCGGGCAAACAGGTCACCAAACCCAATGCCAAAGTGGCGTTCTTCTACTCAAGCCCGACCGTAACCGACCAGAACCAGTGGGTGAAAGAGGCGAAGGCCAAAATCGAGAAAGACCACCCTCAGTGGCAGGTTGTGACGACCCAATTTGGCTATAACGATGCCACCAAATCCCTGCAAACCGCCGAAGGGATCTTAAAAGCGTATCCGGATCTGGATGCGATCATCGCCCCGGACGCCAACGCGCTGCCTGCGGCGGCGCAGGCGGCGGAAAACCTGAAGCGGAAAGGGGTGGCGATTGTCGGCTTCAGCACGCCGAACGTGATGCGCCCGTACGTTGAGCGCGGCACGGTAAAAGCCTTTGGCCTGTGGGATGTGGTGCAACAGGGCAAAATTGCGGTCAATGTCGCCGATCGCTTGCTGAAAAAAGGCGATCTTAACGTCGGCGACAGCGTGGACGTCAAAAACATCGGGGCGCTGAAGGTCGAGCCGAACAGCGTGCAGGGCTACCAGTATGAGGCGAAAGGCAACGGCATCGTGCTGCTGCCGGAGCGCGTGGTGTTCACCAAAGAGAACATCAGCAAATACGATTTCTGACGGGGGAGCAAATGGCTGATTTAGACGACATCAAAGACGGCAAGGATTTTGGCATCGGCACGCCGCAGCAGAATGTGCATTTTACTTTGAAGGGCTGCGGCTCGCTGGACTGGGGCATGCAGTCCAGGCTTTCGCGCATCTTCAACCCGCAGAGCAACCGCACGGTGATGCTGGCCTTTGACCACGGCTACTTTCAGGGGCCGACCACCGGCCTTGAGCGTATCGATCTCTCCATCGCGCCGCTGTTTGGCGAAACCGACGTGCTGATGTGCACCCGCGGTATCCTGAGAAGCCAGGTGCCAGCCGCCACGAACAAACCGGTGGTGCTGCGCGCCTCGGGCGGTAACTCGATTCTGGGTGAGCTGTCGAACGAGTGCGTGGCGGTGGCGATGGAGGACGCGCTGCGCCTGAACGTCTGCGCGGTGGCGGCGCAGGTGTATATCGGCAGCGAATTTGAGCATCAGTCGATCAACAACATCATCAAGCTGGTGGATGCGGGCGCGCGCTACGGCATGCCGACGCTGGCGGTGACGGGCGTCGGCAAGGAGATGGCGCGCGACGCGCGCTATTTCTCGCTGGCCAGCCGCATCGCCGCCGAAATGGGGGCGCAGTTCGTCAAAACCTACTACGTGGACGAGGGCTTTGAAAAAGTGACCGCCAGCTGCCCGGTGCCGATTGTGATCGCCGGGGGCAAAAAGCTGCCGGAGCACGAGGCGCTGGAGATGTGCTGGCGGGCGATCGACCAGGGGGCGTCCGGCGTGGACATGGGGCGCAACATCTTCCAGTCCAGCGCGCCGCTCGCCATGCTGAAGGCGGTGAAGAAAGTGGTTCACGAGAACTGGAATGCCCGTGACGCGTTTCAGTTCTGGCAGGAAGAGAAACAGGGAGAAGCAAAATGAACGTGACGCTGGTTGAAATCAACATCAAACCCGAGCGGGTGGACGAGTTTCTTGAGGTGTTTCGCGCCAACCACGAGGGGGCAATCAAGGAGCCGGGAAACCTGCGCTTTGACGTATTGCAGGACCCGCGGGTGAAAACCCGGTTCTTTATCTACGAGGCCTATAAAGACGAGGAGGCGGTGCTGGCGCATAAGCAAACCCCGCACTACCTGGCGTGCGTGGATAGGCTTGAAGGGCTGATGTCGGAGCCGCGTAAGAAACGCAGTTTTGTTGGGCTGTTGCCGGAGTAGCTGTACGGGTAAGAGGTTGTGTTGATTTTGTAGGCCGGGTAAGCGTTAGCGCCACCCGGCGTTTTTCATGACCGCGAGGAATTACGCCTCTTCCACGCTCACCCGCAGCGCTGCCAGCGCTTTACGCGCCGCTTTCAGCACCTGCTCGCACTGCTCAATCGTCAGCGTCAGCGGCGGTTCGATGCGGATGGTTTTCGAGTTGTTGAGCGTGCCGGCGACCAGCACCCGCTGGCGGAACATCTCGCTCGCGAAGCTGTAGCCGGTTTCGTTATCGACAAACTCAATTGCCATCAGCATCCCTTTACCACGCGCATCCTGTACCAGGTCCGGATACTCCCGGCCTAGCTGACGGAAGCCGTCCAGCAGCATGTCGCCTTTCTGCTCCGCCTGCGCGGGCAGGTTTTGCTCCAGCAGCACGTTGATGGTTGCCAGCGCGGCCGCACAGGCCAGCGGATTACCGCCAAAGGTGGTGGTATGCAGGAACGGGTTGTCGAACAGCACCGAGAAGACCTCTTCGGTAGCCACCGTTGCGCCAATTGGCATCACGCCGCCGCCGAGCGCCTTCGCCAGGCACAGGATGTCTGGCTGCACGTTCTCGTGCTCGCAGGCAAACATTTTGCCGGTGCGCCCCATCCCGGTCTGGACTTCGTCGAGGATCAGCAGCGCGCCAAACTCATCGCACAGCTGACGCACGGCGGGCAGATAGCCCAGCGGAGGGAGGATCACGCCGCCTTCACCCTGAATCGGCTCCAGGATCACCGCCGCCACGTCATCGCCGGTTTTACGGCATTCACTCAGCACGGTGCGCATGGCGTTAATGTCGCCGAACGGCACGTGGCGGAAGCCCGGCAGCAGTGGCATAAACGGTTTGCGGAAGGTGGATTTGGCGGTAGCAGACAGTGCGCCCAGGGATTTACCGTGGAACGCGCCGCTGGTGGCTATAAAGGTGAATTTCCCGCGCGGCGACTGGTACGCTTTGGCGAGTTTAATCGCCGCTTCGACCGATTCCGTGCCGCTGTTGCTAAAGAAGCTGTATTTCAGTTTGCCGGGCGTTAAGGCCGCCAGCGTTTTCGCGAGCATGGCGCGAAGCGGATCGAGCAGTTCCTGGCTATGGAGAGGTTGTTTCGCAAGTTGATTCTGTACGGCGGAAACCACAACTGGATTACGGTGCCCCACGTTGAAGATACCAAAACCACCCAGGCAATCGATAAACTCCTGTCCCTGGGTGTCGACAAGCGTGTTAAGACTCCCCGCTTGCCACTCTACGGCTCCGTAATCCCCGCCGGCGGTAACAGATTTGCGATACTCAAGAAACCCTGGATTGACGTGCTCTTTAAAGTAATCGATGACCTCTCGGTTAAGTTGTTTCATCTCCTCATGATCGAGCGTTCGCTTCTCAATGAGATTCAGTGCGTGCGCGGTACAGGCAAGAGCCGAGGCGCTGGAAGGTAACCTGTTCAAAATGTGCTCCCGGGGATCGCGTATCACATGATACTGGTTTAAGTATTGCAGGGATTACGCCACTTCAGATGACTTAACGAAAATCGGGATAAACGCCAGGTTAAATTAATATTGCACAATATTTAATCATGCCGGAGCAACCGAAACGGGATTTAGCCGTACAGGACAGAAAGGATAAATGTAGGCGGAAAAGCGCATCTGCACTAAAGAAGTGCATTCGCTGCAACTTAAGTGGGCGTTAACTGGTCATGCTTTATAGGTAATTTCTTTACGAAAGTATTTGAAATCAATGAATTATAAAATCGTACAAAAAGTATGGTTTAAGTCAAATCTGCGATCTTCATCAAGTTTAACAACTAAAGATAAATTGTTTACCGCCGAAAAAACATTGACCCACAAAATTAACATTCAAATAACCTGCAAGGGATGCCCACGATGTCCTCTCCAACCTATGTCACCCAGAATGAATATCCTCTGGACGATGACACCACCTTAATGTCTACCACAGACGTCCACAGCTACATCACGCACGCCAACGACACCTTTGTGCAGGTGAGCGGCTACCAGCTCGATGAGCTGACGGGCCAGCCGCACAATATGGTGCGCCACCCCGATATGCCAAAAGCCGCGTTTGCCGATATGTGGTACACGCTGCAGCAGGGCGAGCCGTGGAGCGGGATTGTCAAAAACCGGCGCAAAAACGGCGACCACTACTGGGTGCGTGCGAATGCGGTGCCGATGGTGCGCCACGGGCAGGTCACGGGCTATATGTCCATTCGCACCAAAGCCACAGCGGAAGAGATTGCCGCCGTAGAGCCGCTCTACCGGGCGCTGAACGACGGGCGCTGTAAAAAACGTATTCATAAAGGGCTGGTGGTTGGAAAAGGCTGGCTGGGCAAATTGCCGGCGATGCCGCTGCGCTGGCGCGTGCGCAGCGTGATGGCGGTGCTTTTTGCCCTGCTCGCCGCCACGCTGGTCGCGACCTCCGCCGGGTGGATGCCGCTCGCCGCTGCCGCGGTGGTGATGCTGCTGGGGACGCTGCTGTTTGAGCAGCAGATTGTCCGCCCGATCGAGAATGTGGCGCGACAGGCCCTGAAGGTCGCAACCGGTGAGCGCAACAGCGTGCAGCATCTGAACCGCAGCGACGAGCTCGGGCTGACGCTGCGCGCGGTCGGGCAGCTGGGCCTGATGTGCCGCTGGTTGATTAATGACGTGTCTAGCCAGGTGGTAAGCGTCCGTGACGGCAGCGACAGGCTGGCGCAGGGAAATGAAGACCTGAACGATCGGACGCGTCAGACCGTGGCGAACGTGCAGCAAACCGTCGCGACAATGAACCAGATGGCCGCTTCCGTTCAGAGCAACTCTGAAACCGCCGCCGAGGTGGACAAACTCTCCGTGGCCGCGAGCAGCGCGGCGACGAAAGGGGGCAATGCGATGCAGACCGTCGTCAAAACCATGGATGACATTGCCGACAGCACGCAGCGGATTGGCTCGATTACCTCCCTGATTAACGACATCGCTTTCCAGACCAATATTCTGGCGCTGAACGCGGCGGTTGAAGCGGCAAGGGCAGGAGAGCAGGGAAAAGGTTTTGCCGTGGTAGCGGGCGAAGTGCGCCATCTCGCCAGCCGAAGCGCCAGCGCCGCCAATGATATTCGTAAACTCATTGATGCCAGCGCCAGCAAGGTGCAGTCCGGCTCTGAGCAGGTGCATGCCGCAGGCCGCACGATGGATGATATCGTTGTACAGGTGAAAAACGTGACGCAGCTTATCGCCCAGATCAGCCACGCGACCTCCGAGCAGGCAACCGGGCTGTCAGAGCTGACCCGCGCGGTGGCTGAACTCGACAGCATCACGCAGAAAAACGCCGACCTGGTCGAGGAGAGCGCGCACATTTCTGCTATGGTGAAGCACCGCGCCGGACGCCTCAAGGATGCGGTGACTGTACTTCATTGAGCCAGTAATGTTCCAAAAAAGCCGCTTATTCCGTAAGGAATAAGCGGCTTTTTATTTTTCTGGTTGTGACTATTAATGTGGTTTATTGTTAATTTAATATTAAATAACTAAAGAAAGTGCCTCAGTTATTTATTCCTGCCTAAGTCAGTTATACAGAACGCTATTTTGAAAAATACCACTCTGGTGGTCTGGTAACGATCGATGGAGCAATATTAATAGCCTCTACCTATCCATTGCGACGGTTATGAAATAAAAAAACGATCAAACTCATAAAGTTAGCGGAATCGTTACCGATAACAGCGATCGTCTGAGAAATAATCACATCGATGGAGAAAATATGTTCTTACATGACGTAAAGATCGGCACGAAATTATTTCTGGCGTTTGGGTTCTTTATTGTCCTGATGGCCATCAGCGCGAGCCTGTCTCTGCTGAGCCTGAACCGGGCTAATAACGGGATGCAATCGATTATTACCAGTGATTATCCGACCACGGTAAAAGCGAACCAGTTAATCGATAACTTCCAGGAATTTATTAGCACTCAACAGCTGATGCTGCTGGACGAGCAGGGCACTTACACGGGGCAATCTCAGCAGCGCCTGAAAGAGATCAGCGAGCACATTACGGTGATCCTGGGCGAGCTGAACAACGCGTTGCAGGATCAAAAGTCTCAGCAGGTGCTGGCGGAAATCCGCAGCGTGCGCCAGCAGTATCTGGACTCGCGCTACCGCATTTTGCAGGCGGTGCAGAACAACAATCGTGCGGGTGCTATTCAGGAGATGATGACCACCACCCTCGCCGTGCAGCAGGCTTATAAAGCGAAGGTGAAGGAGCTGATTACCATTCAAAACAGCGAGATGCAGAGCGCTGGCGCGCAGGTGGAAGGGGATTTCAGGTCTAACCGTCTGCTGCTGATCCTGCTCACGCTCTTTAGCGTTGCGGCAGGCAGCATGATTGGCTGGTTTATCGTGCGCGCTATCACTCGTCCGCTCGGCGAGGCGGTGCATTTTGCAAAAGCCATTTCTGAGGGCGATCTGACGGGCAGCATCACGCCACACGGTAAAGACGAAACGGGTCTGCTGCTGCATGCGCTGATGGAGATGAAAACGCGGCTGCTGGACATCGTGCAGCAGGTGCAAACCGGCTCGGAGAATATCTCCAGCGCAGCCGCGCAGATTGTCGCCGGGAACCAGGATCTGGCCGCGCGCACGGAAGAGCAGGCAAGTTCTGTAGAACAGACCGCCGCCTCGATGGAGCAGATCACCGCGACGGTGAAAAATACCGCCTCGCATACCGGGGAAGCGACCAACCTCTCGGCGGATGCCGCCACGGTGGTTAAAAACAACGGCGAGATGATGAAGCAGGTGACCAGCAAAATGCGCCTGATTAACGAGACGTCGAACCGGATGTCCGACATTATCGACCTGATCGACGCCATTGCTTTCCAGACCAATATTCTGGCGCTGAACGCGGCGGTGGAAGCGGCGCGCGCCGGCGAGCACGGTCGCGGCTTTGCGGTGGTGGCGGGTGAAGTTCGCCAGCTTGCCCAGAAGAGCGCGTCGTCTGCCAGCGAAATCCGCGAGCTGATTGAGAGCTCCACCAGCCAGACCCAGGACGGGATGAACCTGGTTGAAAAAGCGAGTGGACTGATCAACGGGATGGTCGGCAACGTGGAAGAGATGGACGTGATCCTGCGGGAAATTCGGCAGGCCAGCCACGAGCAGACGGAGGGGATCTCGCAGATTAACAGCGCGATTGGCCTGATTGATGCCACCACCCAGCAGAACTCCGCGCTGGTGGAGGAGTCCGTCGCGGCGGCAGCATCGCTTAACGAACAAGCGATGCATCTGAAAGAGCTGGTACGCGTCTTCCGCGTGAGCGAGCACGCTCCGGCTTAATCCAGCTGGGAGATCTCGAGCGCCGCGCGGTCAATCACGCCGATAATCTGCTTGAGCTGCGCGTCGCTGAGCTCTCCCTGATTCACCTTCAGGTCTAACACCGCTTTGAAGTTATCCAGCGCCCGCTTCATCTGCGGGTTTTTGCGCAGCTGAAAACCGACGGAACGCGCTTTGATACGCATCTGGATCTGTTCCAGCTGCTCCCGGTTTTCGTCCAGCCAGCGTTGTCCTTCAGCGGTAATCGTAATCGTCTTACGACCGTTCTCTTCTTCCGTAATGGTGATAAAGGTCTGATCCTGAAGATAATCCAGGGTCGGGTAGATCACGCCTGGGCTCGGGGTGTAATTCCCCTGAGTCAGATTCTCGATCTCTTTAATCAGCTCGTAGCCGTGGCTCGCGCTGCGGGTCAGGATATCCAGAATCACCAGCCGCAGATCGCCGTGGCCGAAAAAGCGCGGTCGACGCCCGCCGCTGTCGTGTTCGTGTCGCATAATAAGTCCTTCAATTTGATATATCTAAACTATATCTAAGATATATTCAGATGCAATCTAAAAGATCTTGCATTTTTCCTTATTAGTAATCATTATCATTTGAAAGTTGATTTAGATATATCGTATTCACCAAAGAAGGGGCTAAAAATGGCATCTACCCGTTACCCACAGCGTGTTCGTAATGACCTGCGCTTTCGCGAGCTGACGGTGCTCCGCGTCGAGCGCGTCAGCGCGGGTTTCCAGCGCATTGTTTTAGGCGGCGAGCAGCTAGAGGGCTTTAGCTCCCGCGGTTTCGACGACCATACCAAAGTCTTTTTCCCGGCCCCGGGTGCGGTGTTTGTACCGCCGGTGGTCACCGATGAAGGCATCGACTGGGGCGACGGCGTACGTCCTCAGGCGCGCGACTATACGCCTCTGTACGATGAGGAAAATCATGAGCTGGTACTCGATTTCTTCATTCATGACGGCGGCGTTGCCAGCCGCTGGGCGGTCGAGGCGAAAGCGGGGGACAGCCTGACCATCGGCGGTCCGCGTGGTTCGCTGGTGGTGCCGGAGGATTACGCCTGGCAGCTGTACGTGTGCGACGAGTCCGGCATGCCCGCGCTGCGTCGACGTTTAGAGAGCATTGCTAAACTGCCGGTTCGCCCGGAAATTCATGCGGTTGTGACGGTTGGGGATGACTCTTATAAGGCGTATCTGGCGCACCTGAGTGAATTCAACATCACCTGGGTTCTAGGCCACAATGCGCAGGCGGTAGCGGACCATCTGGCGGCGCTGACCGTTCCGGTGGAAGATTACTTTATCTGGCTGACCGGGGAAGGGAAGGTTGTGAAGACGCTCAGCCGTCAGTTTGAAACCGACGCGATTGACCCACAGCTGGTGCGTGCCAGCGCATACTGGCACGCCAAATAATCAGGCGGCGGAATCCAGCTGCGCTTCGCTCACCTGATGTTCGAGCGAGGCGCGGACCTCGTGCAGCGCTTTCTCCTGCTGAGCGAAGTACGCTTCCATATTGTTGAGCGACGAGACCAGAAGCCAGGACTCCTCTTTCTCCAGCTCCGCCAGCTCGTTCACTAAAATGTCGATTTGCTCGCGAACCTGCGCCATTTTTTTGCGGATACGTTCCAGATCGTTCAGCCTGTCGCTTGCCATCAATGGCTCAAAGCCCTGCTGCAGGCGGGCCACCAGTGAGCGAATGGTTTTAACGTCGCCACGCTGCTTCGCCTGGTTGAGTTGGACCATCATCGCGTTGGCTTCCTCTTTCAGGTCATCCGCCACCAGATCCGGGTGGCAGAGCTTGCTCGCCTGCCGCCAGAGGCGCTTCAGCTCGCTCCGATCCTCTTCCGAAAGGTCCTTACCCTTGCGCAGCCGCACTTCGGCATCGTGATGCTGCTCGCGATATTTCTCGTACTCTTCATTAGCGTCGTCGCGCGCCTGACGCGCAGGCTCCTCTTCGCGCGTTAAGCCGCTCTCCAGCTCCAGCGCTTCGGCCAGCAGGTTGGCGATGAGATTGCTTTGCTGCTCCAGATGTTTACGCGCCTCGGCTGCCTGCATGGAGTCGGCCGGGAGATCGCGCCAGCGCTGGGTGAGCGTCGTCAGCACCTCTACCGCCTGCGCCATATAGCGCTGGCAGCGACGGTAATCTTCCTCGCGACGACGCGCTTCCGCCTGCTGACGACGCAGGTTGAGCTCGGCCAGCGTTTTACGCAGGGCGAGGATCTGCTGCATCAGCGGTCCGAGGCGAGAAAAATAGAGATCGTTGAACTCATCAAGCTGTTGCACCCGGGCGTTGCGGCGGTCAATCAGATCGCGCAGACGCTCTTCCAGCGCCTTCAGCTCCAGCTTGCTGGCGGCCACCTGCGGATCGCGCCATTGGGTTACGGCGCACTGACCCTGCAGCCAGGCGGTAATGGCCGCCATCGCAGAGGTGTAGTTCTTCTCCTCAAGCGCCACGACGATTGCCTGTAGCTCATCGTCAAACGCTTCATTTTTCAGGCGTGTCAGCTGGCTCTGGATGATGTCGTCATCTTCCAGTTCAATGGCATTTTTAATGATTTCTAGCCGTTTGATCGGTGTGCTCATGATGCCTTTCGCTTTGGCGCTTAAGTATTTGAGTTAAGGTTAGTTGTTGTAAAAGCTACAGGAAATAATACACACGGATGATGATCGGCGCGATGGGGGATTTCTTTAATGAGTTGATGTGTGGTGCTCTCATTATGGGGTAAACCCGATAGAGCGACATGCCACACCTTCACCAGCGCTGTTAATGTGCGTCGATCCTCTTTTTCCCCTGCCTCCGGTTTTTCCGTGTCCTACCCGAAAGCGAGCGCCCCACCTTTGGTGGCGAATGCATCCGACCCACCCTCAATTAACCTCGCTGTAAATCCCCACCACACGACCCACCGTTTTTATCTCGTCGATACCGCATTCAAACGGAACCTTGCCGCCCGCCACGTGGAGTTTTTTACCCGGCAGCAGCGTGAGGTCGCGGATGCTGGCGGTGCCTTCAATCTCAACCAGCCACAGGCCGTCGGTTAACGATGCTTCTTTTTCAATAAAGTGCAGCTTTCCCTCCGCCCGAACGGCGATGCCGCGAGCCAGCGGTTTGCTAAAGAAACCAGAGTCAATACTCAAAGTGGTATTTTCTTCCAGCTTTCCATCACTCAGTGTGAATGTGGAAACCGAAACCGGATCGCCCGGCGCGGGGTGACCTTCAAATTGCGCACCTTGTCCGGTCATCAGCCAGCGAAGGCTGGCGCCGGTGTCCAGCGCGCACTGAACCGCAAAGTCATAAGAGACGGTGCCGCGCGCGTAGCGGTTCTGAAGCGAGCTGGCGGCGATATTAAAGTGCCGGGCCAGCTGGATTTTCTGCGTGAAACCATATACCTGACAGATTCTATCGAGTAACTCTTCATTATTCACTTGAGAATCTAAAATCAAAATATATTCCTTTGGGTGTTTACTAATACTCATTTGGGTATTAGTATCATTACAAATTCGGGCAATCAGCGGCAGACGTTGGCAAACAGAGGCTAGTGATTGCAGACATTATCAAAATGGGAATCATGCAGCATGGCATCTGAAATCGCAATCATCAAACGGCGGAAAAAACCGTGCTCTGCCCGATTTCAGCGCACTAGCGTGCATGAATTTACGCGAGGGGAGATATGGCGATAGAAGCTGCCCGTGCAAGGGTTCCACTAAGCGTGGGGGCGCGTCTTAGCGGGCTTAACCACGTCGCTGAACTGCGCGCCCGATACGGGAGCGATAGCGGAAAAGAGCTGGCGCGGTTTATGGCCGAAATGCGCGATAAGCGCGATCCCTGTTTTGAGGAGAACAGCAGGGCGCTGGCCGCTCTCTTTTTCCTGGCGAGATTGCCCGTCGCCCGTCATGAGTGCGAGCTCGGTGAGCTAACCACAGAGGAGAAAAGGGCGCTGATTAACGCCATGAATCATTTTCGTGCTGTCGTGAGTTTATTTCCTGAACGGCTGACCATGCCGATCTAACCCAACCAGAAACCTAATGGCGTAAACCCGCCGGGCACTCTGTTGCCTGAATTTAAGGAGAACGCGTGATGCGAAACAGTGAAAACCGCCCTTATCCAACCGGAAGTGAAGAACTTAAGCGCCTGTTGGCAGAGGCAAAAACAGAGGAACGATGCGCGCGAGCCCTCGCGGTCTCCCTTCGTCTGGAGGCCCTGGCGAGCCATATCTACAAAACCGGCATGAGCGGAGAAGATGTTGCCGAACTGCTGTGCCATGAGGCGGCCCGCTACGAGCGCGAATCCCAGGAGCTGCACTGATGGCCGATTTTATCGATCTTGCGCAGGCGCGCGAGCAGGAAGACAGAGAGCGGTACATTAATCGCGCCCGCAGACGACCCGCATCGCCTTCGCGTTTCCTCTGCGAGGACTGCGATGCCCCGATACCGGAGGCGCGCCGCATAGCGGTGCCTGGCGTAGCCCTGTGCGTAACCTGCCAGGAGATCGCGGAGATGAAAAATAAACACGTCCGGGGAGGATAAGTTGGCTACGTCATTTGCTTATCCGTGGAATGCCCCACGGTTGGCCATTGCCAGCCCTTATCTCACCCATGCCCAACAGCAGCGCCGCGATCGCCTTTTCGCGGCGCTGCAGCAGGCAAGAATTTCCCTCTCACAGCAGCCTGACTGCGTACGCTTCGAAATTTGGCGCACGGTTGACGCCCTCGAACAGCATCGGGGCAGCCCGCAGGCTAACGCCTTTTTGATCCGCTTCTGCAAAAGGATGTTACCTCGCCTGCGGCGGGTCTCTGATCGCTATGCCTGCACAGGCCTGCACGACGAGGTCTCCAGGATCGTGTTCGACGGCCATTTCGACACTCAGCTTCTGCAATACCTCGCCTCGCGGATGGTCGAACTGGTTGCCCGCTATAACCGCCTTCCGGATATGTCCCGCGCGGACATCGACCTGCTGGCCGCAGATATCGCCAGCTTTATTCGCGGCGAGCTGGCGAATATTAACGATGCTGAAATGGGCGAATACCAGACGCTGTACGTCTGGTATCAGCGCGCAGGACTGATCGCCCGGCAGTTCAACGTGTCGCCTCCGCACTGGGGGCGGGTGTCGAAGACGTTTTTCAACAAAGAAGACGTTGCCGCGGCGGTGATCCGCATGTTTTCCGAGGCGTGGTGGCGCGGGCGCCTGCGTCGGGTCGCGGCTGCCTGGCGCGAGCATCTGCAGATTGCCCTCGGCAACGTCAGCAAACGGAGAGCGACGTATGCGAGCAAACGCTGCGTGACAGAGTGGCGCGAGCAGAAGCGCCGCACGCGCGAATTTCTCAAGGGCATGGAGCTGGAAGATGAAGAGGGCAACCGCATCAGCCTGATTGAAAAATACGACATCTCGGTGGCCAACCCGGCGATACGTCGCTGTGAACTGATGACCCGTATCCGCGGGTTTGAAAATATCTGTGAGGCGCTGGGCTACGTGGGCGAGTTCTATACCTTAACCGCGCCCGCGCAGTATCACGCGACGCTGAAATCAGGCTTCCCCAACGCGAAGTGGAACGGGGCCAGCCCGGCGGATACGCAAATCTACTTTACCCGTCTCTGGGCGCGTATCCGCGCAAAACTGCACCGGGACGGGCGCCGTATCTTTGGTATCCGCGTTGCGGAACCCCATCACGACGGTACGCCCCACTGGCACATGCTGATGTTTATGCTGCCGGAAGACGTCGAATGCGTTCGCCGGATTATCGGGGATTACGCCCGGCAGGAGGATGCCGTTGAGCTACAGAGCGAAAGCGCCAGACAGGCGCGCTTTCACGCGGACGCGATCGATCCTCAGAAAGGCAGCGCTACCGGCTATGTCGCCAAATACATCTCAAAGAATATCGACGGCTATGCGCTCGATGGCGAGACCGATAACGAAAGCGGCGGGCTGCTGAAGGAGACAGCGTCCGCCGTGTCGGCCTGGGCGGGACGCTGGCACATTCGCCAGTTTCAGTTCATCGGCGGCGCGCCGGTAACGGTCTACCGCGAGCTGCGACGTCTGGTGGATACCGAGGCCGCGCGCGGTCTGAGCGTTGAGTTTGCAGCCGTCCATGAAGCTGCCGACGCCGGGGACTGGGCGGGTTACGTCTCTGCGCAGGGCGGGCCGTTTGTGCGTCGCGATGATTTACAGGTGCGCACGCTTTATGAGTCGCGCGCCGGGTTTAACCAGTACGGCGAGGAAACGGTCCGCATCCGCGGCGTGTACGATTCCGCCGTTGGCGCGGGCAGCCCGATTGTAACCCGACTCACGCAGTGGAAAATTGTCCCCAAGCGGGCCGCGGATATTAAGAACGTGCCTGTCTCCTCTCGGAGTTCTGTCAATAACTGTACGCTGACCGATCTTTCTCAATCTCTTAGCCGGCGTGCGAGGCGGGCGTTAACCGAACGCATCAAATTCATCCGCCCCGGCGCTACAGCGTCCGTCGTCTACACGAGCGACCCGCAGAACGGGGTACCGGAGAAGGTGATCGATGAGATAGGACTCGCTACCGGGATAGCCATCAGCCGGGCAGAAGCCCTGCATCTGATGTCGGGAGGCATCAGCCGCTTTAACGATAAATGGTGCAGGGGCGCAGCTGACGGATCGCTATTTCCGGCACCGTGTTCTTACCAGCAAAAGGCGCGGAAAATCCTTGAACGTATTGGGTATTTAACGGATCTCCTCGCTCAGAGAACCCGCTAATCTCCATCCATATCATGTACATACCGTGAAGAGTTCTGATTTTTCGCTTCACTCTTTTTATGAATACGTGCTACTGTATGTTTATACAGTATCTCGTGGTGGAGGTTGTGTGGACAGAGAGTTGAACGAGCAGGTCATGATTGAACGAGTCGAGCTGATTGCGCGACTGACGACGGAAGGAACGTGTCAGGAAAGAGATCGTGAGATTGCCCTGAATTTGATTGCTGAGATTGCGCGGGGAAATTTAATCAAGAATAACGCATTTACCGTTGTGTTCTCAGCATCGCCTGTTCCGGAACGAATCAAAAAAGAGGGTAACGTTCGGGTGAACATTACTCTCGATAAAGATCAGCAGATTGGCCATGCCGTCGTTGAGGCCTTTCAGTGCGAACTGACCCGCAGAATACGCTCCCTGTTTCCGTCATCGCGGGTGAACGTGAAAATCGGATCGGTGACGGGGGTCGAGCTCCAGGGGCTTGAAAAAGAAGCCGATCGTGAGGCGCTGGACGCTATCCTCCGGGAAGTCTGGGAAGACGAGAGCTGGCGCTAGCCCAGCGTTATTACCCGAACGCCACACCCTCATTCAGATTTTGCGCTTTCGTTGACCCATGCTTCGCTGCGCGCGGACGATCTGTTGTGCCCGCGATTGTCCATCTCTCAGCGATAGCGAAAAGCCTGCTGGCCCGGGAAACTCTACAGTACCTGGAAACCGGATGTTGGGAGCGTCTGATGAAAATCTATGCAATGCAGGGGGACACGCTTGATGCCGTTTGCGCCCGCTTTTATGGGCGCACGGCCGGCGTCGTTGAAGCCGTTCTGAAGGCCAATCCTGGCCTCGCGGAGTTAGGCGTTATCTTGCCTCACGGCACGCCGGTAGAGATGCCGGAGGTGAATAGCGCCCCCACAAAAGAATCCATAAACCTATGGGACTGAGCCTGGAGAAAATCACCACGGTTATCGCCTACTGGCTGGCCGTGGCGCTGGCCTGGTTCGGGGCGATGTCTCCTGAAAAAGTCGCGCTGTACGTGGGGAGTCTGTGCGCCATTTTTACCGCATTAACGAATTACTGGTTTAAGCGAAAAACCTGGCGCTATCTCCAGTCTCTTGGCCTCGATAAGAAGAGCATTCGTGAACTCAATCATTAAGCGTTGCAGCGTCGCCGGCGTGCTGGCCCTGGCGGTGCTGATGCCTGACTTTCGATTACTGAAAACGTCCCCGGAAGGATTGGCGTTGATTGCCGATCTCGAAGGATGTCGCCTCTCGCCCTACCGGTGTAGCGCTGGCGTATGGACGTCCGGCATTGGCCACACGGCAAACGCTGTGCCGACGCGGGACATTACCGAGCGTGAGGCTGCGGTAAATCTGGTCGCTGATGTGCTCAACGTTGAGCGGCGTCTGGCGGCGTGTGCGCCGGTGGAGATGCCCCCCCGGGTCTATGACGCGCTGGTGAGTTTTACCTTTAATGTCGGCGCAGGCGCTGCCTGCCGTTCGACGCTGGTGTCCTTTATCAAACGTAAACAGTGGCCGCAGGCATGCGGGCAGCTTATCCGCTGGGTGTACGTCAACGGCGTCAAAAATGCCGGGCTGGAAAACCGTCGCGTCCGCGAGAAGGCCTGGTGCATGAAGGGGCTGCCATGAGAACGCTCATGCTGGCGCTGGCCGGACTGCTGGCCATCGCGCTGTGGTTTCGTCATGACAACCTGAACCTGTCCCGTTCCTTAGCCACGGCCAACCGGGTCGCCAGCGAGCAAAAAACTGCTCTCGCCACGCTTAACCAGCAGCTGTCCCTGTCGCAGCGGATGGCCAGAGCAAATGAAAATGCCCAGGTCAGGCTCCGTGAGGAGCTTGTTACTGCGGGCGAGGAGAGAGCAAGACGGGAAGCGACTATCGGGAGATTACTCAATGAAAATGAAGCGTTACGCCGCTGGTATACCGCTCAGCTGCCTGATGCTGTCCGCAGGTTGCACACCCGCACCGCCTGCGCCTCCGCAGCCCATTGTTTACAACGCCTGCCCGAAGGTGAGCCGCTGCCCGATGCCGGGAAGCGAACCCGCCACTAATGGCGATCTCAGCGCGGATATTCGCAGGCTGGAATACGCCCTTATCGCCTGCGCGCTGCAGGTTGAAACCATCAAAGACTGTCAGGATAAACTCGATGCACAAACTCAAGAGCCTGCGTCAGGCATTAATTGACGCGATCCCCCAACTCAATACCAACCCGGAGCGCCTGCAGATGTCGGTCGGAGGCGGTAATATTGACGCCCGACTGGCCTCCTCGCTCTCCTTTGAAAAGCGGTATGCGCTGAGCGCGAAGGTCAGCGGCTTCACCGGCGACAGCGAGGGATTTTTCGTCCCGGTACTGTCCTGGCTTCGGGAAAACCAGCCGGATATTTTTACCCTCGATGAAGGACGCAAAAACGGTTACACCTTCGCGATCGTCTTAAACGATGACGATACGATGGATATCACCATCAGCGTGCAATTAACCGAGCGTATTCTTGTTTCCCAGGAGCAGGGCGCTCTCCACGCGACGTATTCCCCCGAGCCGCCGCTGCCGGAGCCCGTCACGCGGCCGAAGGCGCTGTACGTCAACGGCGAGCTCGTCAGCCAGTGGGAGGACTAATTTCCCCGCGCTAAAGGCCGCCTGGCGTCTGACGTCTGGACCGCTTGTTGTATCATCCCGCAGAAAACCCCGTCTCGTTGCTGCCGTTCCTCCTGAACGGCATTCTCTTCTCATGAATACATTAACTTCCATGAACGGCATCGCTCGCGCGATCCGCAATCTTATTCGTATCGGTGTTGTGACCGATGTTGACCTCAGCAGAGGGCTTTGTCGTGTCCAGACCGGCGGGATGAAAACCACCTGGCTGAACTGGCTCACCTGTCGCGCGGGACGTTCGCGCGTGTGGTGGGCCCCTTCCGAGGGAGAGCAGGTGCTGCTGCTGGCCATCGGCGGCGAGCTTGATACCGCCTTTGTGCTGCCCGGCATTTTCTCTGACGACCATCCTGCGCCGTCCGGGTCACCTGATGCATTCCACGTCTCGTTTCCGGATGGCGCGGTGATCGAGTACGAACCCGGGCGCGGGGCGCTGACGGTTGCAGGCATTAAAACGGCCGACATTACCGCCTCTGAATCGCTGACCGCCACCGTGCCGGAGGTGAGGGTGACGTCAACGTCCCGCATCACGCTGGATACGCCTGAAGTGGTGTGTACCAACAGGTTAATTACTGCCTCTCTTGAAGTGCAGAAGGGCGGCGTGATGGCCGGAAATATTGAGCATTCCGGCGGTAAATTCACCTCCAACGGGGTGCAGGTGGATAACCACGCGCACGGCAGTGTGCAAAGCGGCGGAAGCTGGACTAAGGGGACACAATGACGGTGCGTTACAGGGGAATGAACAGGCAGACCGGGCTTAGCCTTTCAGAGGCTGAACACATCCGGCAAAGCGTGCGCGACATTCTGGTCACGCCGATTGGCTCGCGGGTCATGCGCCGGGATTACGGCTCGCTGCTGGCGGCGATGATCGACAGGCCGCAGAGCCCGGCGCTGCGTCTGCAAATCATGGCCGCCTGTTATTCCGCCATCCAGAAATGGGAGCCGCGAATAAGCCTGACGGCCATCACTTTCGAGCGTTCGGAAAACGACGGGACGTTGTATGTCGATATCACCGGCACGCGCCCGACCTCCGGGCAATCCTTTTCTATCACCATTTCACTGAGTTAAACGCTATGGCTATTGTTGATCTGAGCCAGCTCGCCGCGCCTGATGTCGTGGAGGAGGTGGATTATGAAACGCTGTTGGCAGAACGAAAGGCCACCTTTGTCTCCCTCTATCCGGAAGAGGAGCGAGAAGCGATTGCACGGACGCTGACGCTGGAATCCGAGCCGATTGTGAAGCTCCTGCAGGAGAATGCCTACCGGGAAGTTATCTGGCGCCAGCGGGTTAATGAGGCTGCGCGTGCGGTCATGCTGGCCTATGCCGCAGGCAGCGATCTGGACCAGATTGGGGCAAACGCTAATCTTGAGCGTCTGGTGATTACGCCTGCCGACGACACCACGTTTCCGCCCACGCCAGCGATCATGGAGTCCGATACCGACTTTCGTCTGCGCATTCAGCAGGCGCCGGAAGGGCTGAGCGTGGCCGGTTCAACAGGGGCGTATCAGTTCCATGGTCGCAGTGCAGATGGCCGGGTGGCGGACATTTCTGTGATCAGCCCACAGCCGGCGAACGTCACGGTCTCCGTGCTCTCCCGGGAGAATAACGGCGTAGCGTCTGAGGAACTGCTCGCTGTTGTTCGCAATGCGCTGAACGATGAGGACGTCAGGCCCGTCGCCGACCGCGTGACCGTCCAGTCGGCCAACATTGTCGACTACAACATTGAAGCATCGCTTTTCCTTTTTCCCGGCCCCGAAAGTGAACCGGTACTCAATGCGGCAAGAGCCCGATTACAGACCTACATCACGGCTCAGCATCGGCTGGGACGCGATATCCGCAAGTCAGCCATTTACGCTGCCCTTCACGTGGAAGGGGTGCAGCGGGTGGAGCTGACCGCACCCGCGGCTGACATCGTGCTTGATGAAACGCAGGCCTCATGGTGCAGCCACTACAGCGTAACCGTGGGGGGAAACGATGAGTAATACGCGTCTTCTACCGGTTGGCTCGTCACCGCTTGAAGTGGCGGCGGCGCGCGCCTGTGCGGACATCGAAAATACGCCGGTTCCGCTGCGTCATCTCTGGAACGCGGACACCTGCCCGGCAAATTTGCTGCCCTGGCTGGCGTGGGCGTTTTCGGTTGACCGCTGGGATGAAAACTGGCCAGAAGCCACCAAACGGGAGGTGATCCGCGCCGCGTGGTTTATTCATGCCCACAAGGGAACGATTGGCGCCGTGCGCCGCGTGGTGGAGCCGCTTGGCTATCTGATTAACGTCACCGAGTGGTGGCAAACCAACGATCCGCCCGGCACCTTCCGCCTTGATATCGGCGTGTTGGACACGGGCATCACCGAGGAAATGTATTACGAAATGGAGAGGCTTATCGCCGATGCGAAGCCTGCCAGCCGCCACCTTATTGGCCTGAATATCATCCAGGACATTCCGGGTTATCTCTATACCGGTGCCCTGAGCTATGACGGTGACATCATCACGGTTTATCCCGGATAAGTGAGAGCACAATGACAGTGAAATATAAAACGGTTATCACCAAAGCCGGTGCCGAAAAACTGGCTGCCGCGACCGTCCCGAACAAGAAGAAAGTGAATTTTACCGCGATGGCCGTGGGTGACGGTGGGGGGGCATTACCGGTGCCCGATGCCAGTCAGACGACACTCGTCAATGAGGTTTGGCGTCATGAGCTAAACAAAATCAGCCAGGACAGCAAGAATCAAAATTATGTGATCGCGGAGTTGCTCATTCCACCAGAAACCGGCGGTTTCTGGATGCGAGAAATGGGGCTTTACGATGATGCCGGCACGCTGATTGCCGTCGGTAACATGGCGGAAAGCTATAAGCCGCTGCTGGCCGAAGGGTCAGGCCGAGCACAGACCGTACGTATGGTGGTTATGGTGAGCAACATCGACTCAATCGAGCTTTCGATAGATACCTCACTGGTCATGGCAACACAGGATTATGTCGACGATAAGCTCGCAGAGCATGAGGAGTCACGCAGGCATCCTGATGCCACGACAAAGGATAAAGGGTTTACACAGCTCAGTAACGCAACCGACAGCGCGTCTGAGACGCTCGCTGCGACGTCGAAAGCGGTTAAGGCGGTATATGATCTTGCAACCGGAAAATACACGGCTCAGGACGCGACCACGGCGCAAAAGGGTATCGTCCAGCTCAGCAGCGCAACCGACAGCCCGTTTGAATCTCTTGCGGCCACACCAAAGGCCGTGAAGGCGGTCAGCGATGATATTAAAACGCTGAAAAACAGCCTCGGCGATGCTGCTTTTAGAAACATAGCTGAGAATGCTACAGGGGCATTAATTCCGGTAGGATATAAGGGGAATTTTAAATCCGAATGTAATCATGGGGTGCTTGATTTTGCGACATACCCATTTGTTGTAGGGGAAACATTGTTTATTGATGTACGTGGATGCACTAACAATCCACCGTTTCTGAATCAAGACTATTATTATATTAAGGTTATTTGTGCGACTAGCCCGGCGCAGGGAGGAAGGGTTAATAGGCCTTTAATTCAATTTGTAAGCTATACAAATTCGATACAGGTTCTAGCCATTCGCGAAGATGATGGTGTTAACATTGGATGGCGATATTTTAGCACTGTGCAATATGATTCTGGCAGTAAAACAGTTACGACGCCCGGTTCAATAAGAGCATTTAATGGCGCGACTGAACTTTCTCAAAATGCAATCTTTATCCGTGGCGAAAACAATAAGCATCTTTGGTTCTTTAGAGCTGATAATCAAGAGGCAGGACTTGTTTACGCTGGTGATGATAAAGTGCTTCGCTTGCGCGGTGGAGGTGGCCCTTCACTTAATATCTCTCCTGACGGAAGTGTCGTTGCAGGTGGTTACTTAGGTGCGCTCGCTGATATTCACTCAAATCGCAATATCAGTAGTGATGGATTTATTCAATCTGCTGCAGGGCTGTATGACACTCCCGGTGTGCGAGTATATTCGCCTAACAACCCGCCGCCAAAACAGGACTTGAGCCCTTATGCTACAACCGCATGGGTTCAGGGGAGTTTTGCGTCGTCTGCATGGACTATAGCAAATTTCCTGCAAGGAGGGCTCAGGCTTGCATCGCTGGGAGTCGCGACAAACGGAAATAATGATAATGAATTTGCATATGCACCTAACGGGACAGTGGTCACTGCTGTGCAGCAAAAAACGAATTACACAGCGGTACAATATCGCTCCCTTCAATATAACATCGGTGGAAACTGGTACACAGCGTGGGTGGCTTAATGACAATGCAATCAGGTGTATTCGAAAAATATAACCCGTTACACAAATGGGGAGATTATACTGCTGACAAAGTGGCTAAACTTTCACAGGAGGAACTTGAGCTATATTACATTGCGAAATCTCCTGGGGTGAACATTGTTTTTCTGAAAGATGAGTATGGCAATGATTGGTATCGTTGGTTAAAGACGCTTTCAAAAGAAACGCTTAAGATATCTTTTAATCCACAATCAAAAGAGATTATTCACTTTTCTTACGATGCTAGCGCTATTTTTCCTATTAATCAGATTGTCGTGGAAGTCGAGGCAGACAATGTGCCTGATGAATTCACAAATGCTGGAAATAATGCGCTAGGTGGCGCGTTTATTTTTGATGGCGGGAAGATAATCCTTGCTCCGGTGGATTATCGGGCAGAAGCACAACGAAAAAAACTGGAACTGTTAACTCAGGCAAATAATGCGATTACCATGCTTCAAGATGCGATTGAGCTAGATATGGCGACCGAGGAAGACGCTGCGAAGCTGCAGACGTGGAAAAAATTCCGTGTGTTATTGAGCCGTGTTGACGTGAGTAAACCGGACTGGCCTCCATTACCTGATACAGAGATAGGAGTCAGCAAGATCGTGCCATTGCCTGACTAAACCCAAACCCTCCATTCCGGAGGGTTTTTCGTTTGTTGTGTAATCCTTTCCCCAACCCCAATACGTCGCATCAATCGTACGCTCCACAGACAATAGCCTCACCACTAAACGAAGGAGTTACCGGATGGGCGACTATCACCACGGCGTGGAAGTTATCGAAATCAACGATGGCACCCGCACCATTTCCACCGTCTCGACGGCAATCATCGGCATGGTCTGTACGGCCAGCGATGCTGACGACAAGACATTTCCTTTAAACGAGCCCGTGCTCATTACCAACGTGCAAAACGCGATTGCGAAAGCCGGCAAGGCGGGAACGCTGTCCGCTTCTCTGCAGGCGATCGCCGACCAGTGCAAACCGGTTGTCGTGGTTGTTCGCGTGGCCGAAGGCACCGCTGAAACCCAGGAAGAGGCGCGCAAGCAGACCGTTTCCAACATCATCGGTACCACTGATGAAAACGGTAAATATACCGGCCTGAAGGCGCTTCTCACGGCGAAAACGGTAACCGGCGTTAAGCCGCGTATTCTCGGCGTGCCGGGGCTGGACTCTCAGGAAGTGGCGACCGCGCTGGCCGCCATGTGCCAGAGCCTGCGCGCGTTTGGCTATGTCAGCGCGTGGGGCTGTAAAACCATTTCTGAAGCAATTAACTACCGCAAAAATTTCAGCCAGCGCGAGCTGATGGTTATCCATCCTGATTTTCTGGCATGGGATACCAACACGAACGCAACGACGACGGCCTGGGCTACCGCCCGTGCGCTTGGCCTGCGCGCCAAAATCGACCAGACAATCGGCTGGCATAAAACCCTGTCAAACGTTGGCGTCAACGGCGTTACGGGCGTAAGCGCCTCTGTCTCCTGGGATCTGCAGGAACAGGCTACCGACGCGAACCTGCTTAACCAGGCGGGCGTCACCACGTTGATTCGCAACGACGGCTTCAAATTCTGGGGTAACCGTACCTGCTCTGACGACCCGTTATTCGTCTTTGAAAACTACACCCGTACCGCACAGGTGCTGGCCGATACCATGGCGGAAGCGCACGCGTGGGCGATGGATAAACCCATCACGCCAACGCTTATCCGCGACATCGTTTCCGGTATTAACGCCAAGTTCCGCGAGCTGAAAACCAACGGCTATATCGTCGACGGCTCCTGCTGGTATGACCCTGAGTCGAACGATGCAACAACCCTGAAAGCGGGGAAACTGTATATCGATTACGACTACACCCCCGTCCCGCCGCTGGAAAATCTGACCCTGCGCCAGCGCATCACCGACACCTATCTGGCAGACCTGTCAGATTCGGTTAACAGCTAAGGAGCTGAAGCATGGCGTTACCACGCAAACTTAAGTACCTGAATATGTTCAACGATGGCCTGAGCTATATGGGCGTTGTTGAGTCTGTGACCTTACCGAAGCTTACCCGCAAGCTGGAGAAGTATCGCGGCGGCGGTATGCCGGGCTCGGTCTCTGTCGACCTCGGCCTGGACGATGATGCCCTGGCGCTGGAGTGGACCGTTGGCGGTCTGCCGGACGCCGCGCTGTGGGCACAGTATGCCTCTCCGGGCGCGGACAGCGTGCCGCTGCGCTTTACCGGCTCTTATCAGCGCGATGACACCGGCGAAATCTCAGCCGTCGAAATCGTCATGCGCGGCCGTCATAAAGAATTTGATGGCGGTGAAAACAAGCAGGGCGAGAGCGGCACCACCAAGATGTCCACTGAGTGCGCTTACTACCAGCTGACCATTGATGGCAAAGAGATCATCGAAATCGACATCATCAACATGGTGCTCAAAGTCGATGGCGTCGATCGCCTGGCAGAACACCGTAAGGCCATCGGCCTGTAACCCTTTAACCGGCCGGGAGTACCGGCCGGTGAGTTAACTTTCAGAAGAGTAACGAAATGGAAAATATCAACGAGACTGCCATGAACGAAAGTGAAAACCCACATATCGTCACGCTTGATAGCCCCGTTCAGCGCGGCGAGCAAAAAATCGAAAAGGTGACCGTCGCAAAACCCAATGCGGGGACCCTGCGCGGCGTATCGCTGGCGTCGCTGGCGCAATCTGACGTTGATGCGCTGATTAAGGTGCTGCCGCGAATGACCTCGCCGGCGCTGACCGAGCATGAGGTTGCGCGCCTGGATGCCTGCGATCTGCTCTCTTTTGCAGGTAAGGTGATCGGTTTTTTGTCACCGGCTTCGGCTCGCTGAAATTTCCCGAAAATGTGTCGGTCGACGATCTGATGGCGGATATCGCGGTGATATTTCACTGGCCGCCGTCAGAACTGTACTCCCTTAGCGTGACCGAACTCCTCTTATGGCGCGAAAAAGCGCTGCAGCGAAGCGGAAACCACCATGAGTAATAATGTCAGTCTTCAGGAGCTGCTTAAGGCAGTTGACCGGGCAACCCGACCGCTTAACGCTCTCCAGAACGCCAGCCTCACTCTCGCGAGCGATATCCGCGATGTGCAGACGGCGCTGGGGGCGCTCGATGAGCAGGCGGGGCGTATTAACGGCTTCAGAAAAGCAAATGCCCGGCTCGCCACGACGGAGCAGTCGCTTGCTCAGGCGAAACAGCATGCCGCGGCGCTGGCGATGCAGTTTAAAAACACACAAAACCCCACCCAGGCGCAGGCTGATGCGCTGACTGCAGCCCGAAAATCTGCGGCCGATCTTAAGCTTGAGTACAACAGTTTACGCTACTCGGTACAGCGTCAGCGCACTGAACTCGCTCAGGCGGGAGTGAATACGCGCACGCTCTCGTCGGATGAACGTCGTTTAAAAAGTCACATCAGCGAAAAAACGCAGCAGCTTAACCGACAGCGGGAGGCGCTGGCCCGCGTCAATCAGCAGCAGGAGCGGCTGAGTACCGTTCAGAATCGCTACGAGTCAGGCAAACGCGTTACCGCGCGGGTGCGTCAGCTTGCGAATGCGGGCGTGGGCCTGGCAAAAGCGGGCTTTGACCAGACGTCCCGGTTTATGGCGCCTGGCATCAGCTTTGAAAAGCAGATGTCGGCCATTCAGGCAAACCTTGGCCTGGCGAAGGGGGATTCCCGGCTTGACGCCATTCGCCAGCAGGCGCGGGAGGTCAGTGCCAGGACCGGAGTACCTGCAGATACGGTCCTCCGGGCACAAACCGAACTGGCTCGTTCAGGCTATGACGCCGATGGGCTGCTTGCGGCCACCGCGCCAACGGTCAACCTCAGTCTGGCGGGGAGTGTCGACGCGGCTAAAGCCGCCGATATGATCGCCAGCACGCAGGCCGCGTATAGCCTGGCCGATGCGGATGCGGGACGCATCGCAGATGTGCTTACGCGCGGTTTTACCTCTTCGAATACCAGCCTTGCTGAGATGGTGGCGGCCGTCACCTCCGCTGCGCCCGCTGCGGATGCCGCCGGTATGGGGCTTGAAGAGACAACCGCGCTGCTGGGCGTTCTGGCAGAAAAAGGAATGAAAGGCGCTGCCGCAGGGGACGCGCTCAGCGCGATGTTGCGCCATGTTCAGACTCCGGATGCCATAAAAGCCGCGGGGGCGCTGGCTTCCGCTGCGGGTGATGGATCGCTTGATGAAAAACGCCAGCAGTTGCAGGGGGCAAAGGGCAGTACCGCGCTCGCGGCTTCCGTGCAGACCGATAATCTTGACGGTGATATCAACCGATTCCAGGCCGCGTGGAACGGGTTGAAGATTGATGTGTTTGATAAAGCGGATGGCGCTCTGCGCAACCTGATAACAACCGCAACCGGCTGGCTTGGCACGGCCTCCCTTTGGGTGAATGCCAACCCTGAGCTGACGCAGACCCTCGCCAGCATCGTTGTCGGCGCGCAGGCGTTTGCTGGCGTACTGGGCGGCGTAGGCACGGTCATCGGCCCGGTTCTGACGGGCGTCAATATGGTTATTACCGCGGCCGGGATGTTGGGAACGGTATTCAGCGTGGTGGGCGGCGCCATCATGACGGTGCTGGGCGCGCTTAGCTGGCCGGTGATTGCCCTTGGCGCGGCGATTGCTGCCGGCGCCTTACTGATTTTTAAATACTGGGAGCCCATCAGCGCCTTCTTTGGCGGGGTGATGGAAGGGCTTTCGACGGCTTTCGCACCGCTGGGTGCGCTGTTCTCACCGGTGATGGCGGTATTTGACTCTATCTCGGAGAAGCTGGGCGCTATCTGGCAATGGTTCACCGACTTGATTACGCCGATCAAGGCGACGCAGGAAACGCTGGATGGCTGTAAAAACGCTGGCGTGATTTTTGGTCAGGCGCTGGGCGATGCGTTAATGGCACCGCTTGATCTCTTTAATAGCCTGAGCGGCAAGGCCAGCTGGCTGCTGGAGAAACTCGGTCTTATCAAAAACGAGTCGGGCGATCTCGACGCCGCTGCGGCAAAAGCAGAAGCGGCATCCTCACCGGCGGGCAGCGCTTATATTCCGGGCGCTGGGATCTCTGGCGGCAGCCTGGAGTATCAGCCGACCATCGCTACTGGAGGACGCTCTTACGTCGATCAGAGTAAAAGCGAATATAACATCACGCTGCAGGGGAGCACGGCCTCCGGAACGGATCTGACGCGTCAAATCCGGGAGACGATAGATAACATTGAACAGGATAAAGCGAGACGGCAGCAATCCAGCTTTATGTATAGTTGAGGAGAGAGAAAATGTTAATGGTGCTGGGTCTGTTTGTCTTTGAACGACGTACCTTACCGTATCAGTCAATGATATTCACAAAAGACTACCGCTGGGCATCCAGCGCTCGCATCGGGAAACCCAAAGCCTGGCAGTACCTTGGCGAAGGTGAGACATCCTTTAGCCTCTCCGGCTTACTTTACCCGGAACTCACGGGAGGGCGGCTTTCACTCAAGGCGGTTGAGCTGATGGCAAATGAGGGCCGGGCATGGCCGTTGATAGACGGTACCGGCATCATTCACGGCATGTTTGTCATTGAGAAAGTCACCCACACGCATTCGGATTTTTACAGTGACGGTACCGCCCGAAAAATTGAGTTTACCCTGTCGCTAAAACGCGTGGACGAATCGCTGATGACGACGTTTGGCGACCTGCGAACGCAGGCCTCAGAGCTGGTGGAAAGCGCACGGAATAGCATTGGAGGGCTGGTGGGATGATCGCCGAAATGAATATCCGGGCGGGTGGAAAAATCGCCCCTGATTTTATGCTTAAGCTTGACGATCGTGATATCACGCAAAATTTCAGCCATCGTCTTATCAGTCTGACCATGACCGACAAACGGGGGCTGGAAGCCGATCAGCTGGATATTCTGCTGGATGATTCCGACGGGCTGCTGGACTTGCCTGCCCGGGGGGCAAGGCTCTCCTTATGGCTGGGATGGGAGGGAACTCCGCTCGAGGAGAAAGGGGACTTTACGATTGATGCGATTCATTTCCGGGGCGCGCCGGACACGCTGACCATCCAGGGATTCAGCGCAGATTTTCGTGGAAAGCTAAACGTGCGGCGCGAACAGTCGTGGCATGACACGACGATTGGCGCGATAGTCGATACCATCGCTCAGCGTAACCAGTTGACCGCCAGCGTCGCGTCGCGGCTTGCATCCATCGCCATCTCTCATATTGACCAGTCTCAGGAGACAGACGCGGCGTTCCTCTCCCGCCTTGCTGAACGTAATGGAGCATTTGTTTCAATCAAAGCCGGGAAGATTATCTTTATAAAAGCGGGCCAGGCCATGACGGCCAGCGGCACTCCGCTTTCCTTAATGATGATTGAACGTGGGGATGGAGATAAGCACCTTTTTTCCATAGCTGACCGTGAAAATTATTCCGGCGTAACGGCCAAATGGCTGCAAACGCGTGACCCCAAACAACAAAATCCTCAATTGAGTATTAATCGTCAGTCCGGAGGGCAGCAGACAGAAGCACTGCAGCACCCGGATGCCGCCGCACCGGTAGCGGGAACAGAAGGCAAGGAGCAGAAACCGCAAGAGAGGCTGGTGGGATCGGCGGAAAACGTATTTGAGCTCACCACGGTTTATGCCTCTGAAGAGCAGGCGCTCAGGGCCGCAGAGGCTAAGTGGCGAGCGCTTCAGCGGGGAACCGTGGGGTTTTCCATCCAGCTTGCGCTGGGACGCGCCGATCTGTTCCCCGAAACGCCCGTGCTGGTAAACGGTTTTAAACGCGTCATTGACGAGCAGGCGTGGATCATCAGCGAGGTGGTGCATACCCTCAACGATAGCGGGTTTACCACGCAGCTTAAGCTTGAGCTGAACGTCAGCGACGAAAAATTTACTGTTGATAGTGAGTAATGTAGTTGCTATTAGTTTTGTTTTGGGTATTATTGATTCACAAAATGTGAATTAAGTGGAGGGGTACATGTTTCATTGTCCTAAGTGCAAGCACTCTGCGCATGCGCGTACCAGTCGCTATCTCAGTGAAAATACCAAAGAGCGCTATCACCAGTGCACCAATGTGGACTGCAGCTGTACGTTCGTGACGATGGAGTCCGTAGAGCGCCTGATCGCGACCCCGGGCGCCTCTGAGCGTGTCCGAACGGCTTCGCTGAACCACGGTTAGCGGCTGCGTTACCGGCTCAAAAAACCAATAAAAAAGCCACTCAGTCGAGTGGCTTAATCATATGATTCTAAAACTAAAATTTGGTGGCCCCTGCTGGACTTGAACCAGCGACCAAGCGATTATGAGTCGCCTGCTCTAACCACTGAGCTAAGGGGCCGTGGCGGTGAATTATAAAGTAACTCCCCGCAGCAATCCAGCCATTCACACCTGCCTGCTGTTTTTATAAACAACGCATAATCAATCCTTTATACTTCCATAACGATGTATCAGCGGGAGTAAAGATGATCAACGATATTCTGGCCCCTGGCCTGCGGGTGGTGTTCTGCGGAATCAACCCGGGTAAGTCCTCGGCGCACACCGGTTTTCACTTTGCCCATCCGGGCAATCGCTTCTGGAAGGTGATCTACCAGGCCGGGTTTACCGACAGGCTACTCAAGCCCGAAGAGGAGCAGCATTTGCTGGACACGCGCTGCGGAATTACCATGCTGGTCGAGCGGCCTACGGTGCAGGCAAGTGAGGTCAACCTGCATGAGCTGCGCAGCGGCGGGCGGGAGCTGGTGAAGAAAATTGAAGACTACCAGCCGGCCGCGCTGGCGATCCTCGGCAAGCAGGCCTACGAGCAGGCGTTTAGCCAGCGCGGGGCTAAGTGGGGTAAGCAGAGCATCATGATTGGCGTTACGCAGGTGTGGGTGCTGCCAAACCCGAGCGGGCTCAACAGGGCGACGCTGGATAAGCTGGTGGAGGCGTATCGCGAGCTGGATGAGGCGCTGATGGTGCGGGGGCTTTAGGGTCTCTGCGGCCTGATGCCCTCGCCCTGACCCTCTCCCACAGGGAGAGAGAATACAGAAAAAAAAGCTCCCGATTGGGAGCTTTTTCACTGTCAGGACCGATTAATCGTCCAGGAAGCTACGCAGCACTTCAGAGCGGCTTGGATGACGCAGCTTACGCAGCGCCTTCGCTTCGATCTGACGGATACGTTCGCGGGTAACGTCGAACTGTTTACCCACTTCTTCCAGCGTGTGGTCGGTGTTCATATCAATACCGAAACGCATACGCAGGACTTTCGCTTCACGGGCGGTCAGGCCAGCCAGAACGTCGTGCGTCGCAGCGCGCAGGCTCTCGGTGGTCGCAGAGTCCAGCGGCAGCTCGAGGGTGGTATCCTCGATGAAATCACCCAGATGCGAATCTTCATCATCACCGATTGGTGTTTCCATGGAGATTGGCTCTTTGGCGATCTTCAGCACTTTACGGATCTTGTCTTCCGGCATCAGCATGCGCTCGGCCAGCTCTTCCGGCGTCGGCTCGCGGCCCATCTCCTGCAGCATCTGGCGGGAAATACGGTTGAGCTTGTTGATGGTCTCAATCATATGCACCGGAATACGGATGGTGCGCGCCTGATCCGCGATAGAGCGGGTGATAGCCTGACGGATCCACCAGGTTGCGTAGGTGGAGAACTTGTAACCACGACGGTATTCAAACTTATCAACTGCTTTCATCAGACCGATGTTGCCTTCCTGAATCAGATCCAGGAACTGCAGACCACGGTTGGTGTATTTCTTGGCGATAGAGATAACCAGACGCAAGTTAGCTTCAACCATCTCTTTCTTCGCACGGCGGGCTTTCGCTTCACCGATGGACATACGACGGTTGATGTCTTTAACCTGCTCGATGGTCAGGCCGGTCTCTTCTTCAATCTGATGCAGTTTCTGCAGGCCGCGATGCACATCGTCCTTCACGTCGTGCAGTTTTTCAGACCACGGCTTGTTCATCGCGATAGCCGCGTTGAACCAGGTTTCGCTGGTTTCGTTGCCGGTGAAGAGGGTGATGAAGTTCTTCTTCGGCATTTTGCACTGCTCAACGCACAGCTTCATGATGATGCGTTCCTGGGTACGTACGCGATCCATCATCACGCGCATGCTGTTCACCAGGTAGTCGAACTGTTTTGGCACCAGGCGGAACTGTTTGAATACTTCAGACAGCTTCAGGATTTCTTCCTGAGCGGCGGCATGGCTGCGGCCTTTCGCTTTGATGGTGTCACGCGTCACTTCGTACTGGGTACGCAGCTCGGCAAACTTCTCACGCGCCAGCTCCGGGTCGATGCTGTTGTCATCGTCCGCGGTGTCGTCGTCGCTCTCTTCCTCATCTTCGTCTTCGTCATCATCCATCTCTTCCTGAGACAGTTCAGAACCGACGTGAGTGGCGGTAGGCGCCATATCTTCTTCAGCGTTCGGGTCGACAAAACCGGTGATCAGGTCAGACAGGCGCGCTTCTTCCGCTTCAACGCGATCGTACTGCTCCAGCAGATAGGTGATCGCTTCCGGGTACTCGGCAACGGAGCACTGAACCTGGTTGATCCCGTCTTCGATGCGTTTTGCGATGTCAATTTCGCCTTCGCGGGTCAACAGTTCAACGGTACCCATTTCGCGCATGTACATGCGGACCGGGTCAGTGGTACGCCCGATTTCAGATTCCACGCTGGACAGTACCTGTGCAGCAGCTTCTTCCGCATCTTCGTCAGTGTTGTTGGAGGTTTCAGCCAGCAACAGATCATCGGCATCCGGTGCTTCTTCCATCACCTGAATGCCCATGTCATTGATCATTTGGATGATATCTTCGATTTGATCTGAATCGACGATATCTTCCGGCAGATGGTCATTGACCTCGGCATAGGTCAGATAGCCTTGCTCCTTACCACGTTGGACAAGAAGTTTCAGCTGTGACTGCGGGTTTTGCTCCATAAGACGGTATCCACACTTAATTCGTTTGATTGGTGTCGGCGATGGGGCTGCCAACCTTTAAAGCGAGGGCGTACTTATATTTTTGCCGCTGCCTCTCAGTGCGGCTGCCGGGGGCTTCCCGATCGATATTCGGCACTTAAGCCGTTAAATTTCTTTATTTCTTCGCCAGTTCCTGGTTAATCATCCAGAGCTCCCGGCGTTCTTCGCTGCTTAAACCGTGTGTGCGCTCGCGAGCAATCAACTCTTCCTGGCGCAGCTCAAGCATCGAATCAAACATATGGTTGAGTGAGTCGGTGAACGTTTTTTCTGCAATGTCCTTATCTGCTATATCGTCCCACATCGACAATTTTTCAAGGGTAGCGGCCTCTTTTGTGCCGCGATAATGCTCTAAAAGTTGTCCGGTGGTCAGACCTGGCTGAGACAAACACGTGTTGACCAGTTCTGAAAATAAGCCAAGCCCGGGCAATTTTTCGTGGTTTAAACCCGCCAGCGACGGCACCTG
Source organism: Enterobacter sp. HG048 (assembly GCF_024702055.1). Classification (NCBI taxonomy): domain Bacteria; kingdom Pseudomonadati; phylum Pseudomonadota; class Gammaproteobacteria; order Enterobacterales; family Enterobacteriaceae; genus Enterobacter; species Enterobacter sp. HG048. Next base: position 88,023 of record NZ_JANLIZ010000015.1, on the reverse strand, counting down.
CGGTGCGAGCTCGGGGTTTTGGACCAGCAACCCTATCAGTATACGCATGGTTGTGCGTTTTAGCTGAGGCGCGGGGCGAACCGCACCGTTTTCAGCCTGTTTTGGCATTAAACGTTCAAGCTGGCTGTCATCCAGAATGCCGAGCTTGTTGCCTAACTCCTGACGCAGATAGATGCGCAGCGTTTCGCCGGGCACCTGGCTGATTAACGGCAGCGCCAGCGTGCTGAGCTGCGCGCGCCCGTCAGGGGTACTCAAATCGACCTGCGGCATCAGGCTGTTAAACAAAAACGTGGAGAGCGGCTGAGCCTGCTCCATCCGTGCTTCAAACGCCGCTTTGCCCTCTTTACGCACCAGCGTGTCCGGGTCTTCACCGTCGGGCAGAAACATAAAGCGTAGCTGACGCCCGTCGGTCATATAGGGTAGCGCGGTTTCCAGCGCGCGCCAGGCGGCGTCGCGTCCTGCGCGGTCACCGTCGTAACAGCAGATGACGTTGTTGGTCACCCTGAACAGCAGTTGAATATGATCGGCGGTGGTGGACGTCCCTAACGACGCAACCGCGTAGTTGATGTCGTACTGCGCCAGCGCAACGACGTCCATATAGCCTTCGACGACCAGAAGACGCGGAGGTTCCGCATTATTCTGCTGCGCCTCATAAAGGCCATACAGCTGGCGGCCCTTATGGAAAATATCGGTTTCCGGGGAGTTGAGGTATTTCGGCAGGGCATCACCCAGCACGCGACCACCAAAACCAATTACCCGGCCACGCTTGTCGCGGATCGGGAACATCACCCGTTCGCGGAAGCGGTCGTAGCTTCGTCCCTGGTCGTTGGTGACCAGCATGCCTGCATCGATGAGAGACTTACGATCTTCGCTATTGCCGCCAAAACGCTTTAACACGTTGTCCCAGCCGGGCGGGGCGTAACCAATAGCGAAACGCGCAATGACATCGTCGCTCAGTCCGCGCTTGTTCAGATACTGACGCGCAGGCTCAGCCGCAGAGTGCTTAAGAGACTGTTGGTAAAACGAATTCAGGCCATCCATCAGTTGATACAGCGTTTGCCGTTGATGGCGCTCGATCTGACTTGGCCCACTGCCTGCTTCATACGGCACTTCAAGGTTATGCATCGCCGCCAGCTCTTCGACGGTTTCAACGAACTCGAGCTTGTCGTAGTTCATTAAAAAATCAACGGCATTACCGTGAGCACCACAGCCGAAGCAATGGTAAAACTGCTTTTCACCGTTTACGGTGAAGGAGGGGGTTTTTTCGTTATGGAACGGACAGCACGCATGGTAGTTCTTGCCCTGTTTTTTCAGCTTTACCCGCGCGTCGATGAGATCGACGATGTCGGTTCTGGCAAGCAGGTCATTGATGAAAACGCGTGGGATTCTTCCGGCCATATGCCCCAAAATTTTAAGCGACTTATAAACGAAAACAAGCCGCGCATTCCTTCCGGAAGCACGGCCTTACGACTATTACTCTGTCTGTCAATTGAGGGCTGAGGCCCTCAACCAATTAGTACAGACGAGTACGGCGTGCGTTTTCGCGAGCCAGTTTCTTCGCGTGACGTTTCACAGCGGAAGCTTTAGCGCGCTTACGTTCGGTCGTTGGTTTTTCATAAAACTCACGACGACGAACTTCAGCCAGAACACCTGCTTTCTCGCATGAACGTTTGAAGCGACGCAGTGCTACGTCGAACGGCTCGTTTTCACGTACTTTAATTACCGGCATGTAACTCTCACCTTTAATAAATTCGGTTTGCCGCTGGCATCAACGCCAGCTTATTTCAAAATGGTGCGGAATTTTACTGCAAATGCTGCTGCTTTGTAAAGCACCGATGCGATTTTGAAAGGGACTTTAATAAGGGTGAGGAGTATACACGAGCCTTCTTCCTGGGGCGAACAAAGTTTTACATCAACCCGCCCAGGCTCTACACTGCGCGGTATTGAAACGAGGTAAAACAAGTCATGCGTGTACTGGGTATTGAAACATCCTGCGATGAAACCGGCATCGCCATTTACGACGACGAAAAAGGACTTCTGGCCAACCAGCTGTATAGTCAGGTGAAATTGCACGCTGACTACGGTGGCGTCGTACCTGAACTGGCCTCTCGTGACCACGTGCGTAAAACGGTTCCCCTGATCCAGGCGGCGCTGAAAGAGGCCGGGTTGAGCTCAACCGATATTGATGCCGTGGCCTATACCGCAGGCCCGGGCCTGGTCGGCGCGCTGCTGGTCGGCGCGACGGTTGGCCGTTCGCTGGCGTTTGCGTGGGATGTGCCGGCGATCCCGGTTCACCATATGGAAGGGCATCTTCTGGCGCCGATGCTGGAAGAGAATCCGCCTGAATTTCCGTTTGTGGCGCTGCTGGTCTCCGGCGGCCATACGCAGCTGATTAGCGTAACGGGCATTGGCAAGTATGAGCTGCTGGGCGAGTCAATCGACGACGCCGCCGGGGAAGCGTTCGATAAAACCGCCAAGCTGCTGGGCCTGGATTATCCGGGCGGCCCGATGCTGTCCAAAATGGCGTCGCAGGGAACAGAAGGGCGCTTTGTCTTCCCGCGTCCGATGACCGACCGTCCAGGGCTGGATTTCAGCTTCTCCGGGCTGAAAACCTTCGCGGCGAATACGATTCGCAATAACGATGACAGCGAGCAGACCCGCGCCGATATCGCCCGCGCGTTCGAAGATGCGGTGGTGGACACGCTGATGATCAAGTGCAAGCGCGCGCTGGATCAGACCGGCTTTAAGCGTCTGGTGATGGCGGGTGGCGTGAGCGCTAACCGCACGCTGCGCGCGAAGCTCGCCGAGATGATGCAAAAGCGTCGCGGGGAAGTGTTCTATGCGCGTCCGGAATTCTGCACCGACAACGGCGCGATGATCGCTTACGCGGGAATGGTGCGCCTGAATGCGGGCGCAACGTCCGACCTCAGCGTATCCGTGCGTCCGCGCTGGCCGCTGGCGGAACTACCGGAGGCGTAATTCCTCACCCTAGCCCTCTCCCAAAGGGAGAGGGGATCGTTTGATTACACCCGCAGCATCCCTTTCTCTTCCAGAAACGCAATAATCGTCGCTAACCCGTCACCCGCCTTCAGGTTGGTAAACGTCCACGGACGATCGCCGCGCATGCGGTTAGTGTCGCGCTCCATCACCTCCAGCGACGCGCCGACGTACGGCGCGAGGTCGGTTTTATTGATCACCAGAAAATCGGATTTGGTGATCCCCGGCCCGCCCTTGCGCGGGATTTTTTCCCCTTCGGCCACGTCGATCACGTAAATGGTCAGATCCGCCAGCTCCGGGCTGAACGTCGCGCTCAGGTTGTCTCCGCCGCTTTCAACGAAGATCAGATCCAGATTGCCGAACTTCTCGCTGAGCGCTTCCACCGCCGCCAGGTTCATCGAGGCATCTTCGCGGATGGCAGTATGCGGACAGCCTCCCGTCTCCACGCCGACGATGCGTTCTGGCTCCAGCGCGCCCGCCTCGGTCAGGATGCGCTGATCCTCTTTGGTGTAAATATCGTTAGTGACCACCGCCAGGTGATACGTGTCGCGCATCGCCTTGCAGAGCGCTTCCAGCAGCGCGGTTTTGCCCGACCCTACCGGGCCGCCCACGCCCACGCGCAGGGGATGTTTGTAATCAACCATGTTGACTCCTCAGGAACGGAATAGTCGTGAATATTGAGTTTCGTGGCGCGCGGAGGCGATGGCGGACAGCGGCGTCGCTGCCCCCAGCGCGTCGTCGCTACGCAAAAATGCCTGTTCAAGCCCGGCGGCGTAATGGTCGCCCAGTTCGATAATCAGCTGCTGTGCGGCCTGTTGCCCAAACGGCACCAGCTTGACGCCCGCCATCACCGCGCTCTCTATCCAGCTGTAGCCCAGGCTCAGCGCCAGTTCGTGCGCGCTAATGCCCCAGCGCACGCCGAGCCAGGCCATACCGCAGAGCTGGCTTTGCATAAACAGCGGCAGCCATTCGGGCGGACAGTCAGGTTCCCAGCTCTTAATCAGGCGCGTAAACGCCGCCCCGCGATTGCGCTCCTCTTCGCGCAGCTCGCGCGTTTCCCGGCAGGCGAGAAGGTATGCCGTCCAGCGTTTGGCCATCGGCAGATCCTGCTGCTCGCAGGCCCGGAATAGCCGAATAAACAGCGGCAGGTCGACGCAGAAAAAGCTCTGCTCCATCTGCTGGATTTGCCAGCGTTTGAACGCGTCGGCGTTAGTGACCCAGCCTGCCTCAACGGCCCACTCCAGCCCCTGCGACCAGGTAAACGACCCGACCGGCAGGCTGCTGCTGGATAGCTGCATCAGGCGCAGCCTCTGGCGGGCGTGCTCCATCAGCTCATCAGCGCCAGCAGGGCAGAGACGATCAGCCCGCCGCCGAAGGTCTTACGCAGGCCGTCGTGACGGCGCAGCAGCAGCCCCGCGGCAAAGCTGGCGCACAGCACCGTGGCGCTGGCGAGCATAAAGCCACTGGTGAAGAGCCAGAAGCTGTGGCCGGACATCTCCACGCCGTGCGCCCAGCCGTGGAACATCGCCAGGGCAGGCACCGCCAGCAGCAGACGGTTTTCAGTTTTAAACATCATCACGCCGGATACCGCCAGCGAGGCGATAATCAGCATCTCCATGCCGCTGAAGCCGCCGAGCAGGCTGCCCGCAATGGCGCCGACAAGCATCATCCCGAGGGTGGCAAACGGCAGCAGGAGTTTGCGGCCGCTCAGGGCCGAGAGCACGCCCGCACCGGTTAGCATCAGCAGGTGATCGAGCCCGGTCAGCGGATGAAGAAAACCGGCCTGGAAGCTGTCGGTTCCGTGGCCGGGATGCGCGAGCGCGGGAACGGAAAAAGCCAGCAGTAACAGCGGTAAATACTTGCGCATGATGGATCCTTAATGTGAATGAGCGTGAGAATGGCTGTGGCTGTGGGCATCGCTGGCGTAAGCGCCCGCTTCCGGTTCAAACGGCAGGCTGGCGTAGGCCACCTCCAGACCGAACTGGCGCAGCATGTCGTCGAGAACGTGGTCGTGGTGATAGCGCAGCTCGCCGGGCATGATTTGCAGCGGTACGTGGCGGTTGCCCAGGTGATAGCAGGCGCGTGCGAGCAGGAACGGATCGGCGCAGCGCACCACGGAAACCGACTCCGGGGCGGCGATCACTTCGATGACCTCGCTGCCGTCGTCGGTAGTCAGCAGGTCGCCCCCGCGCAGCAGCAGGCCGCGCGGCAGCATCAGCCCTGCTTCGCGACCGTCGTTCAGCGATACGCGGGCGCGGCTTTTCACCCGCACGTCAATCGGCAGCGTGACGCTGGCGGTAATCGGATGCGCGTGGTCCAGGCGCTGGGTTAAATAGATCATCATCACTCCTCAAAACAGGAAATAGCGTTGCGCCATCGGCAGAACGTCAGCCGGTTCGCTGGTTATCAGTTCACCGTCGACTAGCACCTCGTAGGTTTGCGAGTCGACGGTAATATTCGGCTGCAGGCCGTTGTGGATCATGTCCGCCTTTTTCACCGTCCGGCAGCCTTTCACCACCGCGGTGGCGCTCTGCAGGTTGAGCTGCTGAGGGATGCCGTTCGCACTGGCGGCCTGCGAGATAAACGTCAGTCGGGTGGCGTGGCGCGCGGCGCCCAGCGATCCAAACATCGGGCGGTAATGCACCGGCTGCGGCGTAGGGATCGAGGCGTTGATATCGCCCATTGGCGCACAGGCGATCATCCCGCCCTTGACGATGGTGGCGGGTTTGACGCCGAAGAACGCCGGAGACCAGACCACCAGATCCGCCAGCTTGCCCGGCTCAATCGAACCGACTTCATGGGCGATGCCGTGCGTGAGCGCCGGGTTAATGGTGTATTTGGCGACATAGCGCTTCACGCGGAAGTTGTCGTTATCGCCGGTCTCTTCCGGCAGGGCGCCGCGCTGGACCTTCATGCGGTGCGCCACCTGCCAGGTGCGGATAATCACTTCCCCGACGCGGCCCATGGCCTGTGAATCTGACGAGGTGAGCGAGAACGCGCCGATGTCGTGCAGCACGTCTTCCGCGGCGATGGTCTCCCGGCGAATGCGGGATTCGGCAAACGCCACGTCCTCGGCGATATCCGGATCGAGGTGATGGCAAACCATCAGCATGTCGAGATGCTCGTCGATGGTGTTCACCGTGTAGGGCAAGGTCGGGTTGGTAGAGGAGGGCAGAATATTCGGGTGCGCGCAGGCGGTGATGATATCCGGCGCGTGGCCGCCGCCCGCCCCTTCGGTGTGGAAGGTGTGGATAGTGCGCCCGGCGATGGCCGCCAGCGTATCTTCCACAAACCCGGACTCGTTCAGCGTGTCGCTGTGCAGCGCCACCTGAATATCCATCTCGTCAGCCACCTCCAGCGAGCAGTTAATTGCCGCGGGCGTTGCGCCCCAGTCTTCGTGGATCTTCAGCCCGATGGCGCCCGCGGCGATTTGTTCGCGCAGGGCGTCCGGGTTGGAGCCGTTACCTTTGCCGAGCAGGCCAATATTCACCGACAGCGTATCGACAGCCTGCAGCATGCGGGCGATATACCACGGCCCCGGCGTGCAGGTGGTGGCGTTGGTGCCCGCCGCCGGTCCGGTGCCGCCGCCGATCATGGTGGTGACGCCGGAGACCAGCGCCTCTTCCGCCTGCTGCGGGCAGATCCAGTGGATGTGGGTGTCGATCCCGCCGGCGGTGACGATCTTCCCCTCGGCGGCAATCACCTCCGTTGCCGCGCCAATGGGGATCGTCACGCCGGGCTGAATGTCCGGGTTCCCGGCTTTGCCGACGGCGAAGATCCGCCCGTTCTTGACGCCGATATCGGCTTTTACGATCCCCCAGTGATCGACGATCAGCGCGTTGGTAAGAACCAGATCCACGCAGCCGTCAGCGGTCATCTGCCCCTGGCCCATGCCGTCGCGGATCACCTTTCCGCCGCCGAACTTGACCTCTTCGCCGTAGACCGTGAGATCGTCTTCCACTTCGATCCACAGCTCGCTGTCGGCCAGCCGCACTTTATCTCCGGTGGTGGGGCCGAACATATCGGCATACGCCCGGCGCGAAATCTCAGCCATGTTTCACCTCGCCCATCACCTCGCCACGAAAGCCGAAAATGCGCTGCGCCCCCGTGACCTGAACCAGCGTCACTTCCCGCTTCTGACCGGGCTCAAAGCGCACGGCGGTGCCCGCCGGGATGTTCAGCCGGTAGCCTTTGGTGGCTTCCCGATCGAACTTCAGCGCCGGGTTGACCTCGTAAAAGTGGTAGTGCGATCCGACCTGGATCGGCCTGTCGCCGTGGTTTTCGACAACCACGCGTTGGGTTTCACGCCCGGCGTTGAGGGCAATGTTTCCGGGCAGGATCTGGTATTCACCTGGGATCATCACGCGCTCCTTAGACGATCGGGTTGTGGACGGTGACGAGCTTCGATCCGTCCGGGAAGGTGGCTTCGACCTGAATATCGGGGATCATCTCCGGGACGCCCTCCATTACCTGGTCGCGCCTCAGGACGTGGCGGCCCGCTTCCATCAGCGAGGCGACGGTTTCGCCATCGCGCGCGCCTTCCATAATGAAGGCGCTGATCAGCGCGACCGATTCCGGGTAATTGAGCTTTACCCCGCGCGCAAGGCGGCGTTCGGCAACCAGCGCGGCGGTGAACAGCAACAGCTTGTCTTTTTCTCTGGGGGTCAGTTCCATAACGTTTCTCTTATGTCTGCCAGATACGCGGCGAACAGGCGGTTTTGGTGGTGAGAAGCGGGCGAAGCGACTGCCAGATGTCGCGCATCACCCGCTGGCAAATCAGGTTGTCGTCGGAGAGAAAACGCACCGAAAGCAGATCGTCTGTGAGCGTTGCACCTGCATAATTTTCCAGGGGCGCGAGCCGTTCGCGCACCGCGTCGAGATGTTCTTCTTTGGCCGGATAGAACAGCAGCGTGCCGAGCCACGGATGCCCGGCGACGGGCGTGAGATCGCCGTCGCTAAGATGCTGACGCTCGATCAGGCGCGGTTCGTTTTCAACCCAGATTTCAAGGCGGCTTTCCAGCGTGCCGTGGCTGAAGGTCTCACCGATCACCGGGCGTCCCAGACAGTACAGCTCCCACGCCAGCAGCGTGCTGGAGGCCTTCAGGTGGAAGACGGAACGCAGCGCGGCATTCGCGCCGGGGAAGATAATGGTGTCCTGCGGCAGCCACTCCAGAGTGGAATTTTCGTCGAGGTAAAAATGCTGGTTAAGACGCGCCTGCGGGCCGCTGCTGCGATAGAACTTGCTCGCCCCGGGCATGGTGATGAGCGCGTGGCTTTTGGCGTCCAGCCGAACGGAAATGTCCAGCGTATCGCCGCCCACAATCCCGCCGGGCGGGTGCAGCAGGTAAAGGTGGCAGGTTTCCCCTTCGGGGTAAAACGGACGTTGAACGGTGAGCGGCCCGACGTGGTGGGCGGAGTGCAGGAGGGTTTTCTCAGGGGTGTGACAAAACTGCAGGGCAAGCGACGCCTGCCAGCCTTTATACGTATTATCAGTGACCTGAGCTGCTAACATGCTGCATCCATTTCCACACCATCGGGATACGTTTCAGTATGCCCTGGCGGAAATGAAGGCTGTCATATGAGTCGCTTATGGATGGCCAGGCAGGAGAAATAAAAAAGCACGGCCGGGGCCGTGCTCTGTATTAAGAATGACGATCCTACTTCAGGTGTTCATGCAACGCTGCACCTGCCTGCTCAAGGGCAACTTTAACCGTTGGCTCCTGGCTCAGCGGGTTAAGCAGGCCGTAGTCGTGGATCATGCCGTTATAGCGCGTGACGGTCACCGGGACGCCAGCCGCATCCAGTTTACGCCCGAATGCTTCACCTTCATCCCGCAGAACGTCCAGCTCAGCCGTCTGGATCAGCGTCTCGGGGAAGCCTTTCAGCTGCGCGGTGCTGGCGCGAAGCGGAGAGGCAAGGATATTGTTGCGATCGGCAGCGCTGGTGGTGTAGTTATCCCAGAACCATTTCATCATGTTTTTCGACAGGAAATAGCCATTTTCGAACTGGTTATACGAGGCAGTATCAAAGTTCGCATCGGTAACCGGCCAGAGCATGACGTTGTAGCGAATCTTTGGCCCATTGAACTGTTTGGCCTGCAGCGCCACCGAAGCCACCATGTTGCCGCCGACGCTGTTACCCACCAGACCCAGACGGCTACCGTCCACGCCAATTTCCTGACCGTGCCCGGCGACCCATTTTGTCGCTTCATAGGCCTGATTAATGGCCACCGGGAAATGGGCCTCAGGTGACGGGGTGTAATCGACGTAAACCGCAGCGGCACCCGAAGCGCGAACGAGGTCGCGGATTAAACGTTCATGGGTAGAGAAGTCACCCAGCACCCAACCGCCGCCGTGAAAGAACATAAAGGCGGGGAGCGTGCCGCTGGCGTTTTCAGGTTTCACTATTTTCAGTTTTATCGCCTGGCCATTTACCTGGATCGTTTTTTCAGAAACCTTAGCGGGCGGCAGTTTTGCGCCTTGCTGCGCGCCAATCAGTACCTGGCGGGCCTCCTGCGGGGTCATCTGTTCCATTGGCTTACCCTTGCCGGAATTCAAAACATTAAGAAATGCCTGTACGCCTGCGGTCGGGGTTGGGGTATTGGTGGTTTGAGCGGATGCCGCGGCTGACGCGAAGACGGAAGAAACCAGGATGGCGGTGAGTGTTTTCATGGTAGTGCCTCTTTAAGCGTATTTGATCGGATGAGATAATTAAGTAGTGTGCTACTTAGTTGTTGGTGTAATACTTGCGCGCAAGATACTTTTAGTCAAACATTATTTATAATTTTTTTAGGCAACCGATTTGGAGTTGATAGAAAAATGAAAGAAAACAAAACGCTAGACGATTTACTTTGCTTCTCGCTGTACTCGGTCACCAACGCGTTTGTTCGCCAGTATCGCCCCTTACTGCAAGAGATGGATCTGACCTATCCGCAATTCGTTGTGTTGATGGCGCTTTATGAGAAAGACAACATCCCACTTCGCGATCTCAGCGATAAGACCTTTTTTGATTCGGGCACATTGACCCCGCTTGTACAAAAGCTTGAGGCAAAAGGATTCCTCAACCGTATCGCGGTTGTGGGTGATGAAAGGATGAAAAATGTCGTACTGACCGATAAGGCGAAAGAACTGAAAAAACGGGTGATGGAATTGCCGGACCAGATCCGCTGCAGCATGCGGATGAATGACGATGAGCTTGAGACGCTAAAAAAACTCTCCCGAACGCTGCTCGACGATTTGTAAGAACCCTTCGGTGGGGTGAACCCACCGAAGTGATGTGTCGTTACCGGTAGTCCTCCGCATCCACATCATACCCGGACGGCTCCCAGCGGATCGCCAGCAGTGACGCCAGGCCGATAAACGGCGCCAGCGCAATCACCCAGAACACGGCGGTGTCGAGAGACGCGACCAGCAGCGGGAAGAGGAACAGCGACAGCGTCGAGCTGCTGCGCATCAGCGTCTGGTTGAGACCCACGCCCACGCCGCGCAGCGAGGTCGGGTAGCTCAGAGAGGCGAACGTCATGGTATGCGCGCCCGGGCCGAAGCCCTGACCGAACAGGAAAAGCGCCAGCATGGCTACGGCAAGCACGCCTTCAGAGGCACCTTCCGGTCGGCCAATCAGCGCCAGGCCCAGCAGCGCGACAAGCTGGCAGGCATAACCCGCCAGCGACATTCGCCAGGCGCCGAAGCGCGGTACGTAGCGTACCGCCAGCAGTCCGCCGACGAAGGCAAACAGCAGGTTAAGCACCAGAGAAATCAGGATGGTGGTGAGCATTGACTGGACAAAGAAGCTGGAGATGATCACCGGCAGGCCAAACGCCACGGCGTTATAGGCAAACGACGAGACGACGGACAGCAGCGTGGCGAGCGTCGTGCGGCGCAAGTAGATGCCGCGGAACAGGTTCAGATAATTTGACCATTTCGCTTTATTCACGACAGGTGCAGGCTGGCCGAGCGCGTCCTGAGGCACGTGGGCATTGATGTTATACGACTGGCGTAAAATTGACGCCGCCTCTTTCAGGTTGCCCTGATTCGCCGCCCAGACCGGAGATTCGCTCATATAGCGGCTGCGGATGGCGATAATCACCAGCGCGGGCACCGCGCCAAAGCCGAGAATCAAACGCCACAGCCAGTCGCTGTGGCTTTCCGGCAACACGGCGTAGAAGAAAAGCACCAGCAGGTAAGAGACGCTGATGGCGGCATACCAGGTGGGGCACCACATCGCGACGCTGGAGGCCTTATTTCCGGGCCCTTTCAGCCTGGCAAACTCGCTTAAAAACGCCATCGCCACGGGAAGGTCGATCCCGACCCCCAGCCCCATCACAAAGCGGGCACCCGCGAGCACATATTCGTTCGGGGCCAGCGCACAGGCGATCGCTGCCACCACGAAGAACACCATATCAGCCATAAAAACGCGGTAGCGCCCGATTTTATCCGTGAGGTAACCGCCGAGCAGCGCCCCGACAATGGCACCAAAGGTAATCGCCGAGGCCACCATACCGGTACCGGCGGGCGTCAGGTTAAATTCGCGGGTGATGTCTTTAATGCCGAACGCCAGCGCGCCCAGATCGTAGGCATCGAGGAAAATCCCGCCCAGCGCGATACCGACCACGATACGGGCGTTTGCCCGGCCCTGAGAGCCGTCATTAACGAGGCGTGACACATCCGATGCGCTGCGCACCCACTGGATGTCGCCATCAGGAGGAGTACCTGCCGTTGAAAGGGAAGTGGTGTCTGTGATTTCAGCCATTTTCTTCTTATGTGGTTGTGTTGTGTCCCTAACAGTTACCACAGGCAGAAGGTGACCAAAATCACATTTGGCTATAAGGCATAACTAACTCTTCGGAGCGTCTTTTTTCTTTCTCTTGAGCTTAGTCCAGATTTTGGTCTCCTGACGACGCCACAGGCGCTGGATATTGTCGTGATGACGCAGCAGGATAAGACAGGAGAGCATTGACACCGGGAAGGTGAACTGGGGTTTAAACCACCAGACGTAGAACGGCGCGATCAGCGCGCTGACGATGGCGCCCAGCGACGAGTAGCCGCTCAGAAGAATGGTCAGAAGCCAGGTTCCGGCCATGACGCCGGTTAAGTCCCAGCCGATGGGCGCAATGGCGCCAAAGGCGGTAGCCACACCTTTGCCACCTTTAAAACCAAAGAATACGGGCCAGATGTGGCCGACACAGGCGGCAATAGCAATGAGCCCCAGCCAGAACGGCGTGACGCCCAGCGCATACGCGCCCCAGACGGGCAGCATCCCTTTCAGAACATCAAAAATCAAAACCGCTACGGCTGCTCCCTTGCCGCCAATTCGTAGTACGTTGGTCGCCCCCGGATTCCCGGAACCATTTTCACGCGGGTCAGGTAACCCGGCAATGCGGCAGACCAGAATGGCGCTGGAGATTGAGCCGCAAAGATAGGCGAGGAGGATCATTCCAGGCGCGATTGCACTCATAACGCTGTTCCGTTTTGAAAATGTATCTGTATTCTCAGCATCTGTGGATAATACGCATAATTCGCCGGAAGTGGTATCCGGTTTAGCCAAAAAGCAGGCAGGTCGTGATGGATATTGTATTTATAGAGCAACTTTCGGTAATCACCACAATTGGTGTTTACGACTGGGAACAGACCATCGAACAGAAGCTGGTGTTCGATATCGAAATGGGATGGGATAACCGCAAATCGGCAAAAAGCGATGACGTGAACGATTGTCTGAGCTATGCCGATATCAGTGAAACGGTCATCGCCCACGTTGAAGGGCAGCGTTTTGCGCTGGTCGAACGGGTGGCGGAAGAAGTCGCAGAATTGCTGTTGAAAAAATTCAACTCACCTTGGGTGCGCATCAAGCTGAGCAAGCCGGGCGCGGTGGCGCGAGCCGCCAACGTTGGCGTCATTATCGAGCGTGGCACAAATCTGAAAGGAAAGATTTAACGTCATAATAGCTAAACCATTTTAGGTTATACCGGTCTCAAGAATGTATCTTTATCGGTTGTCCGTATGGGACGCCGTTTTTTTATATCTTTTTAGGGGTTTATAGATGAGCGATATGCACTCGCTGCTGGTGGCGGCAATACTGGGTGTGGTCGAAGGATTGACGGAGTTTTTACCGGTTTCCAGTACCGGCCATATGATTATCGTTGGCCATCTGCTGGGCTTCGAAGGCGATACCGCCAAAACGTTTGAAGTGGTTATCCAACTGGGGTCTATTCTGGCGGTGGTGGTGATGTTCTGGCGCCGTCTGTTTGGTCTGATTGGCATCCATTTTGGCCGTCCGCCTCAGCACGAAGGGATGAGTAAAGGCCGCCTGTCGCTGATCCATATTCTGCTCGGGATGATCCCTGCGGTGGTGCTGGGTCTGGTGTTCCACGACGCCATCAAATCGCTGTTTAACCCGATTAACGTGATGTACGCGCTGGTGGTAGGTGGCTTCCTGCTGATCGCAGCGGAAGTGCTGAAGCCAAAAACGCCGCGCGCGGAAGGGCTGGACGATATGACGTATCGTCAGGCGTTTATCATTGGCTGCTTCCAGTGTCTGGCGCTGTGGCCGGGCTTCTCGCGTTCAGGCGCAACCATCTCCGGCGGGATGCTGATGGGCGTAAGCCGTTACGCCGCGTCAGAGTTCTCGTTCCTGCTGGCGGTGCCGATGATGATGGGCGCCACCGCGCTTGACCTCTATAAAAGCATTGGTTTCCTTACCACGGGCGACATTCCGATGTTCGCCGTCGGCTTCATCACCGCGTTTATCGTGGCGCTGATTGCCATCAAAACCTTCCTGCAGCTGATTAAGCGTATCTCGTTTATTCCGTTCGCGATCTATCGCTTTATCGTGGCGGCTGCGGTGTACGTGGTCTTCTTCTGACCGATAGCCCTCAGTCTTTTGGCTGAGGGCAGTGTTTTTCCTTCCAGTCCGACACCGCCTGAATTCGCCGTTTCGTGAGCTCTTCGCGAATTTCCGGCCCTTTGAATCCCGCTTCGACAACGTCCTTCGTAGGCACCGCTTTCGCTACATCCCAGGCTTTACGCAGTAAACGTCCCTGCGGGTAATCGCACGCTTCAAACCCGGTACGACCTCGCACGTCAGCTTCGCTGGTGAGCGCGATTTGCTCTACGCGCTGGGGTTTGCGCCAGGCGTCGATGTTATCGAAAAGCTTAACGATGGTGGCCGGTTTCAGGATAGGGAAGGTGTGGATCAGATCGTGGAACTCGGCCACCAGTTTCGCCAGATCGCGGATCTCGTTCGGCACGCGCAGACGCTGGCACAGACCCTCGACCAGCTTCACCCCTGCCGGACCGTGCCCGTGGTGGCGAGGCCAGAATTCTTTTGGCGTTAAGCCTTTGCCGAGATCGTGGCACAGGGTGGAAAAGCGCACGTCCACGTCAGGGCTGAGCATGGCGGCCATGCTGAGCGTCATCAGCGTGTGTACGCCGGTATCAATTTCCGGGTGCCATTTTGCCGGGGCAGGCACGCCAAACAGCGCGTCTATTTCCGGGAACAGCACCTTCAGCGCGCCGCAGTCGCGCAGGACCTGGAAAAAGACCTGCGGGTTGCGCGTGGTGAGGGCATTTTCCGTCTCTTTCCAGACGCGCTCTGGCGTCAGGTGTTCAAGCTCGCCCGCCTCGGTCATGGCGGTCATCAGCGCCATGGTCTCATCGGCAATACGGAAACTGAGATGGGCGTAACGCGCGGCAAAGCGCGCCACGCGGAGCACGCGGAGCGGATCTTCAGAAAACGCCGGGGAAACGTGACGTAAAAGACGGTTGCGCAGATCGTCCTGACCGCCATAGGCGTCAACAATCTGGCCGTTCTCGTCCTGCGCCAGCGCGTTGATGGTGAGATCGCGGCGCAGAAGATCTTGCTCCAGCGTGACGTCCGGCGCGGCATAGCAGGTGAAGCCCGTATAGCCCGAGCCCGATTTCCTCTCGGTACGCGCCAGGGCATACTCTTCACGGCTTTTCGGGTGCAGGAATACGGGAAAATCGCGGCCTACCTGCTGGTAGCCCGCGTCGAGCATCTCTTCCGGGGTGGCGCCAACCACTACCCAGTCTTTATCTTTGACCGGCAGACCTAACAACGCATCACGTACCGCACCACCGACCAGATAACTCTTCACGCCCAACTCTCCCGTTTTCTCTTTTCCAGAATGATACGTAAGTCTGGCAGAGAAGACGAATTAGTTCATCCAGCGATCTTTACGCTTGCGGCTTGGGATCAGATGTGGCAACACCAGACCCAGCACCAGACCTACGCCCAGCACGCCGCCGCCATACATAAACCACTGCATGATGATGGTGCGCTGTTTATCGTCGAGCTGCAGATTGGCGGCATTCACTTTCTTTTGCGCGACAATCAGCTCGTTTTTCAGTTTCTGGTTCTCTTCTTTCAGACCGTTAATCACACCGTCGCTTTGCGCTACTTTCTGCTGCATTTCAGCGGTGCGCTGGTTCCAGGTGCCGTCGATGTTGTTCAGCTTGTCGGTCAGGGTCTTCACCTGGTTTTCCAGATCCGGCACGCGCGTGCGCAGGCTTGGCACGGTGCTCAGCTCTTTCAGCGGGATCCAGGACGTACGGCCGGTACTGTCGCGAACCTGACCGTAGTTGGTGTCCGCGTTGGTCTGTAACAGGGTGACTTCCTCGCCGGCATTCACCGTGCCCACGAGGCGATAATTATCTCCGGGGCCACTGCGTACCCAGGTGTTCAGTTCGTCAGAAACGTAACGCTTCTCTTCAGCGTGCACTGCGGTTGCGGCGCTAAAAGCGAGTAAAGTAAGTCCAATCAGGCGTAATTTAAGCATCATTAGTCGTTATTTTCATAAATAGTGGAACGATAGTAGTGGCAACAGTGTCTCTACGCAAAGCATTCGTCAGCAATCAGAATCATCTGTGTCACGACTCTACACATTTACGCCCGACAAATTGCTCATTGCATGGCAATTTGGCGCAAAATACTATGTACTGACAAACAAATGGCGAGGAAGTTCGCCCTCATTGACGCGTCTGTGACGCCCGCAAAAGTACAAGGCTATGGCACAAGAAATTGAATTAAAGTTTATCGTCGAAAAAGACAGCGTTGACGCACTCCGCCAGCATCTGCATACGCTTTCCGGCGAACACCATGCACCGGTACAACTGCTTAATATCTATTACGAAACGCCAGACAACTGGCTGCGCCGCCACGATATGGGGCTGCGCATCCGCGGCGCGAGCGGGCGCTACGAGATGACGATGAAAATTGCCGGCCGCGTGGTCGGCGGTTTACATCAGCGCCCGGAATACAATATCGACATCAGCAAGCCAGAACTTGAGCTCGAACGTTTCCCGGCGGAAGTCTGGCCGGAAGGCGAGCTGCCCTCCACGCTGGCGGAACAGGTACAGCCGCTGTTCAGCACCGATTTCTGGCGCGAAAAATGGCTGGTGACGGAAGGTAAAAGCCGCATCGAAATCGCCCTCGATCTCGGTGAGGTGAAGGCGGGGGAGTTCCAGGAACCCATTTGTGAACTGGAGCTTGAACTGCTGGAAGGGGAGGCAAATGACGTGCTGAAGCTGGCGCGCAGGCTGGTGAGCCAGTCCGGACTGCGTCAGGGAAGCCTGAGTAAAGCCGCGCGGGGTTACCATCTGGCGGCCGGAAATGCGCCGCGCGTCCTGAAAGAGACGACCATTTTGCACGTTGCGCCGAAAGCCAGCGTTGAACAGGGGCTGGAAGCCGCGCTGGAGCTGGCGCTTTCGCAGTGGCAGTACCACGAAGAGCTGTGGGTGCGAAATGTGAAAAACGCCAAATCCCACGTGCTGGCGGCGATTGCCCTGGTGCGCCATTCCCTGGCGCTGTTCGGCGGTATCGTTCCTCGCAAAGCGAGCGCTCACTTACGTGATCTGCTGACGCAAACCGAAACGCTGATGCTCTCGGACGTCTCGGCGCAAACGGCGATTTACAGCCCGCAGGCCGCTTCGGCAAAACTGGCGCTGACCGAGTTTCTGGTCACGCGCGGCTGGCGCGCCTTCCTGGATGCGAAAGCCGAGGCCAAAATCGCGGAAAACTTTAAGCGTTTCGCGGATATTCATCTTTCCCGTCATGCCGCCGAGCTGAAGAGCACCTTTGCGTATCCGCTCGGCGATAAGTATGGCGATCAGCTCCCCCGTCTTTCGCGCAACATCGACAGCATGCTGCTCCTTTCCGGTGCCTACGACGGGCCACAGGCGCAGGCATGGCTGGAAAACTGGCAGGGGCTGAAGCATGCCATCGAAACCCGCCAGCATATTGAGATTGAGCATTTCCGTAACGAGGCCATTTCGCAGGAGCCGTTCTGGCTGCACAGCGGAAAACGTTAACTCTGGCAAGGAACCCCTATAATGCCGCTTTCTTCACCGTTACAGCAGCAGTGGCAGACCGTTTGCGAACGTCTGCCTGAGTCATTACCGGCGTCATCGTTAAGCGAGCAGGCAAAGAGCGTGCTCGCCTTCAGTGATTTTGTGCAGGAAAGTATCACCGCCAACCCGGACTGGCTGGCAGAGCTTGAGAACGCGCCGCCGCAGGCGGACGAGTGGCGGCATTACGCCGGCTGGCTGCAAACCGCGCTCGAAGACGTTGCGGATGAAGCCACGCTGATGCGCGTCCTGCGCCAGTTCCGCCGTCGGATGATGGTGCGCATTGCCTGGGCTCAGGCGCTGGAGCTGGTGAGCGAAGAGAGCACGCTGCAGCAGTTAAGCGAGCTGGCGCAAACGCTGATTGTCGCCGCGCGCGACTGGCTCTACGCCGCCTGCTGTAAAGAGTGGGGCACGCCGTGCAGCGAGGAAGGGGTTCCTCAGCCGCTGTTGATTCTGGGGATGGGCAAGCTGGGCGGCTGCGAGCTGAACTTCTCCTCCGACATCGACCTGATTTTTGCCTGGCCCGAGAACGGCTCCACGCGCGGCGGCCGTCGCGAGCTGGACAACGCCCAGTTCTTTACCCGTCTCGGCCAGCGTCTGATCAAGGCGCTGGACCAGCCGACGCAGGACGGTTTTGTTTACCGCGTGGACATGCGCCTGCGTCCGTTTGGCGACAGCGGACCGCTGGTGCTGAGCTTTGCCGCGCTGGAAGATTACTACCAGGAGCAGGGGCGCGACTGGGAGCGCTATGCAATGGTTAAAGCGCGGATTATGGGCGACAGCGACGACGCTTACGCCAACGAGCTGCGCGCCATGCTGCGCCCGTTCGTATTCCGTCGCTATATCGACTTCAGCGTCATCCAGTCCCTGCGCAATATGAAAGGGATGATTGCCCGTGAGGTTCGCCGTCGTGGGCTGAAGGACAACATCAAGCTCGGCGCGGGCGGCATTCGAGAAATCGAATTTATCGTTCAGGTTTTCCAACTGATTCGCGGCGGGCGTGAGCCGTCGTTACAGTCCCGCTCGCTGCTGCCGACCCTTAGCGCCATCGAGCAGCTTCACCTGCTGCCGGACGGCGACGCGCAAACCCTGCGCGAGGCCTATCTGTTCCTGCGTCGTCTGGAAAACCTGCTGCAAAGCATCAACGACGAACAGACCCAGACCCTGCCGGGCGATGACCTTAACCGGGCGCGCCTGGCCTGGGGCATGCGCGTGGACGATTGGTCAACGCTGACCGAACGGCTGGATGCCCACATGGCGGGCGTACGCCGCATCTTTAACGAGCTGATCGGTGATGACGAAAGCGAATCGCAGGACGATGCGCTTTCCGAGCACTGGCGCGAGCTGTGGCAGGACGCGCTCCAGGAAGATGACACCACGCCGGTGCTGACGCACTTAACAGACGACGCGCGCCATCGCGTGGTGGCGCTGATCGCTGATTTCCGTCTTGAGCTGAACAAACGCGCCATCGGCCCGCGCGGCCGTCAGGTGCTGGATCACCTGATGCCGCACCTCCTGAGCGAGGTTTGCTCGCGGGCGGATGCGCCGGTACCGCTGTCGCGCATGATGCCGCTGCTGAGCGGGATTATCACGCGTACCACCTATCTGGAGCTCCTGAGCGAGTTTCCGGGGGCGCTGAAGCACCTGATTACGCTCTGCGCCGCCTCGCCGATGGTGGCCAACAAGCTGGCGCGTTACCCGCTGCTGCTGGATGAGCTGCTCGATCCGAACACGCTGTATCAGCCCACGGCGACGGATGCCTACCGGGACGAGCTGCGTCAGTATCTGCTGCGCGTGCCGGAAGAGGACGAAGAGCAGCAGCTGGAGGCGCTGCGCCAGTTTAAGCAGGCTCAGATGCTGCGCGTGGCGGCGGCGGACATCGCCGGAACGTTGCCGGTGATGAAAGTGAGCGATCACTTAACCTGGCTGGCAGAGGCGATCATCGACGCGGTGGTCCATCAGGCGTGGGTGCAGATGGTGTCCCGCTACGGCCAGCCGAAGCACCTTGCCGATCGTGAGGGACGAGGGTTTGCCGTGGTGGGTTACGGCAAGCTTGGCGGCTGGGAGCTGGGCTATAGCTCCGATCTGGATTTAATCTTCCTGCACGACTGCCCGGTTGACGTGATGACCAACGGCGAGCGCGAGATTGACGGGCGTCAGTTCTATCTGCGCCTGGCGCAGCGCATTATGCACCTGTTCAGCACCCGCACCTCGTCGGGCATTTTGTATGAAGTCGATGCCCGTCTGCGTCCGTCCGGCGCGGCGGGCATGCTGGTGACCTCAACGGAATCCTTCGCCGATTACCAGAAGAATGAAGCCTGGACGTGGGAGCATCAGGCGCTGGTGCGCGCTCGCGTGGTGTATGGCGATCCGCAGCTCAAAACGCAGTTTGACATCATCCGTAAGGACGTTATGACGACGGTGCGAGAGGGCGCCACATTACAAACAGAAGTGCGGGAAATGCGCGAGAAAATGCGCGCGCATCTCGGCAATAAACACCGCGATCGCTTTGATATTAAAGCCGACGAGGGCGGGATTACCGATATTGAGTTCATTACCCAGTATCTGGTGCTGCTGCACGCCCACGACAAGCCGAAGCTGACTCGCTGGTCCGATAACGTGCGCATTCTGGAGCTGCTGGCGCAAAATGACATCATGGACGAGCAGGAGGCGCAGGCCTTAACCCTCGCTTACACGACGCTGCGCGATGAGCTTCATCATCTGGCGCTGCAGGAGGAACCGGGGCACGTGGCGCTGGACTGTTTCGCGAATGAACGTGCTCAGGTAACGGCCAGCTGGCAGAAGTGGCTGGTGGAACCGTGCGTAACAAATCAAGTGTGATATTATCGCGCGCAAATTGTGAATCTTTCTGGAGTCAGGAATGAAAGTAACACTGCCAGAGTTTGAACGTGCTGGGGTTATGGTTGTTGGGGATGTGATGCTGGATCGCTACTGGTATGGACCGACCAGCCGCATCTCTCCGGAAGCACCGGTACCGGTGGTCAAGGTCGACACCATTGAAGAGCGTCCCGGCGGCGCGGCAAACGTGGCGATGAACATTGCCTCCCTGGGCGCGCAGTCGCGTCTGGTGGGCTTGACCGGCATCGACGATGCGGCGCGCGCGCTGAGCAAGTCGCTGGCGGACGTGAACGTGAAGTGCGACTTCGTTTCTGTTCCGACCCACCCAACGATTACGAAACTGCGCGTGCTGTCGCGCAACCAGCAGCTGATCCGCCTCGACTTTGAAGAAGGTTTCGAAGGCGTTGATCCCGAGCCGCTGCACGAGCGTATCAACCAGGCGCTGGGCAATATCGGCGCGCTGGTGCTGTCCGACTACGCAAAAGGCGCGCTGGCGAGCGTGAAGACGATGATTCAGCTGGCGCGTAAAGCTAACGTGCCGGTGCTGATCGACCCGAAAGGGACCGATTTTGAGCGCTATCGCGGCGCGACGCTGCTGACGCCGAACCTCTCCGAGTTTGAAGCGGTGGCGGGCAAGTGCAAAACCGAGGAAGAGCTGGTTGAGCGCGGCATGAAGATCATTGCCGACTTTGAACTGTCCGCGCTGCTGGTGACCCGCTCCGAGCAGGGGATGACGCTGCTGCAGCCGGGCAAAGCGCCGCTGCATATGCCAACCCAGGCGCAGGAAGTGTACGACGTGACCGGTGCCGGTGATACGGTGATTGGCGTGCTGGCGGCGACGCTGGCAGCAGGAAACTCGCTGGAAGAGGCGTGCTACTTCGCTAACGCCGCGGCGGGCGTGGTCGTCGGTAAACTCGGTACCTCAACCGTTTCGCCAATCGAGCTGGAAAACGCGGTGCGCGGTCGTGCGGATACCGGTTTTGGCGTCATGACCGAAGACGAGCTGAAGGTGGCCGTCGCCGCCGCGCGCAAGCGCGGTGAAAAAGTGGTGATGACCAATGGCGTGTTCGACATTCTTCACGCGGGCCACGTTTCGTATCTGGCGAACGCGCGCAAGCTGGGCGATCGCCTGATTGTGGCGGTTAACAGCGATGCATCGACGAAACGCCTGAAGGGCGAAACGCGTCCGGTGAACCCGCTCGAGCAGCGCATGATTGTGCTCGGCGCGCTGGAAGCCGTGGACTGGGTGGTGTCGTTTGAAGAAGATACCCCGCAGCGCCTGATTGCCGGCATTCTGCCGGACCTGCTGGTAAAAGGCGGGGATTACAAGCCGGAGCAAATCGCGGGTAGCGAAGAGGTCTGGGCCAACGGCGGTGAAGTGATGGTGCTCAACTTTGAAGACGGGTGCTCAACCACCAACATCATCAAGAAGATCCAGAAGGACAGTCAGTAAAAAAACGGGCCAGTAGGCCCGTTTTTTTCACCCTCTCCCACAGGAAGAGGGTTGGGGTGAAGGCATCAGGCCCCACTTATTCCTGATCGTCCACCGGTGGAATGGCCGGTGCCGGCTTTACTTCTTCCGGCGCATTGCGGTTTTCCAGCTCGCTCAGACGCTGTTCCAGCAGCGCCAGCTTCTCGCGGGTGCGCAGCAGAACCTGGGTCTGCACGTCAAACTCTTCGCGGCTGACTAAATCAAGGCGAACCAACTGCGCCTGCAGCGTCTGGCGGATTTTCTTTTCTACGTCATCACCAAATTCACGAATGCCTTTTGGCATAGATTCATGAACCTGACGCGCGATCTGCTCAATTTTTTTCGGGTCAATCATTGGCGTTTCCCTTGATGGAAAAGTGTTAGTGTCCATTGTAGCGCGTCATGCCCGGGGTAAACAAAATTGTTTGATGCTTATGCATTGCCCAGGATAATCAATAGCGTTATAGTTATCTCGCTTATTCTCAGGGCGGGGCGAAATTCCCCACCGGCGGTAAATCAGCGTGACGCTGAAAGCCCGCGAGCGCTTTGGGTGAAAACTCAAAGGTCAGCAGATCCGGTGTAATTCCGGGGCCGACGGTTAGAGTCCGGATGGGAGAGAGTAACGATCAAGTCGGGCATGGGCCCGCTCACGTTATCTTTTTGCCGCTTATACGGCGCTCCTAAGACTGCCCTGATTCTGGTAACCATAATGTTAATGAGGTTTTTTTACCATGAATCAGACGCTACTTTCCTCTTTTGGCACTTCAACTCAACGTGTTGAACATGCACTGGATGCACTGCGCGAAGGCCGCGGTGTGATGGTGCTTGACGATGAAAACCGTGAAAACGAAGGCGACATGATTTTCGCCGCCGAAAACATGACCGTTGAACAGATGGCGCTGACCATCCGTCACGGCAGCGGCATCGTATGCCTGTGTATTAATGAAGATCGTCGTAAGCAGCTCGATCTGCCGATGATGGTCGAAAACAACACCAGCGCCTTTGGTACCGGTTTTACCGTGACCATTGAAGCGGCGCATGGCGTGACCACCGGTGTGTCTGCGGCTGACCGTCTGACCACCGTACGTGCAGCGATTGCCGATGGTGCGAAGCCATCCGATCTGCACCGTCCTGGCCACGTCTTCCCACTGCGTGCGCAGGCGGGCGGCGTGTTGACCCGCGGTGGTCACACCGAAGCGACGATCGACCTGGTGACGCTGGCTGGCTTCAAACCTGCTGGTGTGCTGTGCGAACTGACCAACGATGACGGCACCATGGCGCGCGCGCCGGAGTGCATCACCTTTGCCCGTCTGCACAACATGCCGGTGGTCACGATTGAAGATCTGGTTGAGTATCGCCAGGCGCACGAGCGCAAAGCCAGCTGATAATAAAAACGCCGGGAAGTCCCGGCGTTTTTTTACCCGATTCCTGCGCTCTGCAGCAGAACCAGACTTAACCCCATAACCGACATTCCACACAGCACGCCATAGCTGGGGTTGTTGTTTGGATCGATCTCCTTCGCCAGCGGCATCAGTTCGTCCACCGAAAGCGCAACCATGATCCCGGCTACCGCGGCCATGATCGCCGCCATCACTACCGGAGAGACCAGGCTACCAAGAATCAGCCAGGCCAGCACGCCGCCAAGGATTTCGGCCATCCCGGAAATACCCGCCCAGAACACCGCAGTGCGTTTCGATCCCGTTGCGGCATACACGGGTCCGGCGACGGCCAGTCCTTCAGGAATATTGTGTAAGGCGACCGCCAGCGCGATGCCAAAGCCCATCTCAAGATTGCTGCTGGCCGTCACGTAGGTAGCGACCCCTTCCGGGAAGTTGTGCAGACTGATGCCAAGCGTTAACAGCACGGCGGTACGCTTGATATTGCGCGGCATAGGCGTCACGTTTTTCTGCATTAAATCCTGCGGATGCGCGTGTGGTAGCATCCGATCGAGGGCAAAGTATCCCAGCAGGCCAAAGACAAACATGCCGTAGCCCAGCAGCGGAGACATGCCTTCGGTGCCCAACGCGGCAGGCAGCATCTCCATCAGGGAGATGAGCAGCATGATCCCGGCAGCAAAGCCCAGTGAAAAGGCCAGCACGCGGTTAGAGGGCTTTTGGCCGAGCACGCCGAGGAGCGCACCGATGAAGGTCGCGGCACCCGCCAGTATGGTCAGGATCAAGGGGACTGACATGCATTGCTCCTTTTGATAATCATTCTCATTAATATAAATGATCCATTTCTGGCAAAGCGAGGGTGAAAACCCGGCTTTACACATTCCTTACATTCAAATTTCCTGATGATGATCTTCACGCTTATCTGCGTTCATCTTTGCTGGATTGCGCGTAATGTAGCACCATTAAATTGACACCTTCTGTAAGGATATCACCATGACTTCTTCCCGTATGCCAGCCCTGTTTTTAGGCCACGGTAGCCCTATGAACGTTCTGGAAGACAACGTCTATACCCGCGCCTGGCGTCACCTGGGCGAGACGCTGCCGCGGCCGAAAGCGATCGTGGTGGTGTCTGCGCACTGGTTTACCCGTGGGACGGGCGTGACCGCCATGGAAGCGCCAAAAACCATTCATGATTTTGGCGGCTTCCCGCAGGCGCTGTACGACACGCATTATCCGGCCCCCGGCTCGCCTGAGCTGGCGGAAAAGCTGGTGGAGCTGCTGGCGCCTGTCCCTGTGACGCTGGATAAAGAGGCCTGGGGCTTTGACCATGGCTCCTGGGGCGTGCTGATCAAAATGTATCCTGATGCGGATATCCCGATGGTGCAGCTGAGCATCGACAGCACCAAACCAGCGGCCTGGCATCTGGAGATGGGGCGTAAGCTCGCAACCCTGCGTGATGAAGGCATCATGCTGGTGGCAAGCGGCAACGTGGTGCACAACCTGCGTACCGCACGCTGGCACGGTGAGAACACGCCGTACCCGTGGGCAACCTCTTTTAACGACTACGTCAAAGCGAATCTGGCCTGGCAAGGTCCGGCTGAGAAGCATCCGCTGGTGAACTATCTGGATCACGAAGGCGGTTCGCTCTCTAACCCGACGGCGGAACACTTCCTGCCGCTGCTTTATGTATTAGGCGCATGGGACGGTCAGGAGCCAATTACCATTCCGGTCGACGGTATTGAGATGGGAAGTCTGAGTATGCTGTCGGTGCAGGTGGGATAATAAAAGCAAAACGGCAACCTCAGGTTGCCGTTTTTAGTGTTTGCACCCTCTCCCTGTGGGAGAGGGTCAGAGTGAGGGCATCAGGCCGCGGCCTATTCGACAAAAATATGCGGATAGAACCGCGACAGATCCTGCGTGATCAGCGCGCGATCTTCGCGAATACCAATCCCGGCCGGTTGATCGTTGATAAGCCAGCTGCCAATCAGGGTATAGCTGTCGCCAAATTTCGGCAGTTGCCAGAACTCCTGGACGATCATCCCTTCTTCGCCGTACGGCCCTTCAACCGCTTCCAGCGTCTTACCGTTTTCGATAATCGAGACGTTTGCGCCTTCGCGGGAGAAGATCGGCTTAACGACGTATTTCTCCATTTGCGGGTAATCATCTTCCGCAAAATACGCTGGCAGCAGGTTCGGGTGGTTCGGGAACATCTCCCAGAGCATCGGCAGCAGGGCTTTGTTAGAGATAATGCTCTTCCATGCCGGCTCCAGCCAGCGCACGCCAGCATCTTCCAGCTTGGTGGAAAACATCTCGCGCAGCATGTATTCCCACGGGTATAGCTTGAACAGGTTGCTGATCACCTGGTCCTGCATATCCGTAAACTGCCCTTTTTCACCCAGGCCGATATCTTCGATGTAGAGGAACTCGGTCGCCACTTCCGCTTCTGCGGCGCAGTCCTGCAGATACTGAACCGTGCCACGGTCTTCTTCCGTGTCGCGGCAGCAGGCGAGATGGAGCAGGTTAAAGCCATGCTGTTCACGCAGCTCGGCAAAACGCTCAATCAGCTTTTCCTGGAGGCTGTTAAACTGGTCGCTGCCTTCCGGCAGGTTTCCGGCATTGGCCTGGTCTTCCAGCCAGATCCACTGAAAGAACGCCGCTTCGTACAGAGAGGTTGGCGTATCGGCGTTGTTTTCCAGAAGCTTCGGTTCACCTTTGCCGTCCCACGCCAGATCCAGGCGAGAGTAAAGCGAAGGTTGATTCGTTTTCCACGACTGGCGCACAAAGCCCCAGGTGTGCTTCGGAATGCGGAACTTTGCCATCAGCTCGTCGCTGTCGATGACCTTTTCCACAACCTTCAGGCACATCTGGTGCAGCTCGGCCGTCACCTCTTCCAGTTTTTCCACCTGAGCCAGCGTGAGCCTGTAATAGGCGTCTTCACACCAGTACGGCTCGCCGTACATGGTGTGAAAGTTAAAACCGTACTCGGTGGCTTTTTCGCGCCAGTCCGGGCGCTCGGTGATACTGACTCGTTCCATGATCAGCCGCCCATTGAGCGAGTAGAGGAGGTGCCTGTCGCACTGCGCTGCATGCTGGTCTGCTTCGCCACTGATTCACCAAACCCGCCGCGGGTGATGGTGCTGGTGGTGGCAGGCTTCGGTGCCATCGCCGTTTTCGGAACGTTCACTGTGCGGCCTGGGGTCGCTGCGCCGTAGCCTTTGCCGCTGGCATCGGTATATTGACCGTAAGCCGGGCTGGCCGGGTTTTTCGAGCTAAACAGCGGCTGCTGCTGGTAGCCCGCACCGCCGCCCATCAGGCGACCCATCATGTAGCCAGCCATCAACGGCATCCAGAAGCTGCCGCTGGACTGCGCCTGCGCCTGATTTTCAGATGCGGTGCCTGCCTGAGCCGGTGCCTGCTGGCACTGACCTTCACCGAACTCCGCCACGCAGTCTTCGCGTGAGGCATATTTCGGTGCAGTACGTTCCGCTTCTTTCAGCGCGCTGGTGTAAGCCGTTTTACATTCAGCGGCTTTGCCGGTTGCGGCGGAGCAGTCGTCTGCGTTTTGATACAGCGATACCGTTTCGTCATTTTTCTCACAGCCTGCCAGCATAAAGACAGCCGTGACCGCCAGCGCAACAGGGGTGAGGTGACGCGCGTTCCAGCTCTTACGGAACGAAGCGTGATTTATGGATTTTGTCCGTTTCATCTTTGTCTTCCAGGACCCAGTGGTAATAACGCTCAGGATAGAGGATGAGTGGTTGAAAATGAAGCGAAGAGGGGCGGAATCAGGGGGATCTTTACGTTGGCTTACGTTCGGATGTGATTCAGATGCGCCCTCTCCCTGTGGGAGAGGGCCTGGTCATAACTTAATTACGGAACGGATTATTGCCTTTGCTGGCGGATGTAGTGGTACGCGCAGCGGCTGGCTGTGCCGCCGGGGTGTTGCCGTTAGCGTTGAAGTTATCAACCGCGGCAACCTGCTCCGGGTTCTCCGGCGCAACGCTGTCCGGAGAGGTGGAAACCGGTTTACCCAGCGCGCTGTTCAGCATCTGCAGATCTTGCTCGTTCAGCGTACCCAGAGCCTGTTTGATGTTCAGCTGGTTAATCAGGTACTGGTAACGCGCGCTGGAGAGTTGCTGTTTGGCGTTGTACAGCGTGGTGGTCGCGTCAAGCACGTCCACGATAGTACGCGTACCGACCGAATAGCCCGCTTCCATCGCGTCCAGGGAGCTCTGTGCAGACACAACGGCCTGTTTATAGGCGTTGATGCTGCTGATGGAGGCGTTTACGTTGTTGAAGGAGGAACGCACGGTCTGCACCACGTTGCGGTGCGCGCTTTCCAGCTGCTCGCTCGCGCCAACAAAGTTGTACTGCGCCTGTTTCACCTGAGAGTTAACCTGACCGCCCTGGTACAGCGGTAGGGAGAAGCTCAGACCCACTTTGTTCTGACCCATATTGCTGTCGTCATACTGGGACGTATTGGTTTTAGAGCCGCTGTAGGTCGTGTCGGAAACGCCGGTAGACGCGCTCAGGCTCAGGGTTGGCAGATGGCCGTCCTGCGCCTGACGAATTTGCTCGCGGGCCAGATCCTGGCTCAGACGCGCCTGCAGCAAACTCAGGTTGCGGTTTTCCGCCTCTTTCAGCAGGGCGTTAACGGCCTGCGGTTTATCCGTTTTAAAGCTGTCCACGTTCAGCGACGCCAGCTCAGGATAGTAATTCCCGGTGACCTGACGCAGGGACTCCAGCGCGTTGTCGAGGTTGTTACGCGCGGTCACTTCGTTAGCCAGCACGGTGTCGTACTGTGAACGGGCGTTCTGCACGTCGGTGATCGCCACCAGGCCCACGTTGAAACGCTGGGTGGTTTGATCTAACTGGCGGTAAATCGCCTGTTTCTGCGCTTCGGTGTAGGAGAGTGCGTCAATCGCGCTCAGCACGTTGAAGTACGCCGTGGCGGTGTTCAGGATCAGCGTCTGCTGGTCGGTCTGATAGGTCACATCCTGGATACCCGCACTCTTTTCCTGCAGGGTCAGGGCGCGCCATTTGGACATATCAAACAGCGTCTGTGTCAATTGCAGTGAGGCGCTGGTAGCATTGGAGTTTACGCCGTTAGCGTCGCGGAAACCGTTGCTGTAGGTATAATCTGCACCTAAACCTAACTGTGGCAGCAAGGGGCTACGCGCTTCGTTAATCTTTTCAAACGCAGCATCACGATCGGCCGCTGATTTACGTAAATCAGGGTTGCCCAGACGTGCCTGCTGGTAGACCTGTAACAGGTTTTCCGCCTGGCTCATTGCACTGAAGCCCGTCAGGCTCAGGCCGATAAGGATGGGGAGCAATTTCTTCATTTGCATTCCTTGTTGTGAAGCAGTATTAGCGCTGATCTAATTAAAAAATAATTGCCGATTCTAACAGAATCTTCCATACCAAAAGGTTGGCGTAACGTGCCATCTGGCGGTAATTTGCACCAATCTACCATATAGCCTTACAAACGGCAGCCAAACAGCCTTGAAATTCACAATTTCATCACCATTGCTACCAGGACTCGACTCATGCAAAAACCAGAAAAGTTGCCCGTGACATTCGCCAAAAACGATGTAGAAATTATTGCACGAGAAACGCTTTATAGCGGTTTTTTTTCAATGGATCTTTACCGTTTCAGGCATCGCCTGTTTAACGGGGAAATGAGCGGGGAAATCAGACGCGAAATTTTTGAGCGCGGGCATGCGGCAGTCTTGCTACCCTTTGACCCAGTGCGTGACGAAGTTGTGCTGGTGGAGCAGATCCGCATCGCCGCTTATGACGTCAGTGAGAGTCCGTGGCTGTTGGAGATGGTGGCCGGGATGATCGAAGAAGGTGAGACGGTTGAAGACGTCGCCCGACGCGAGGCGCTGGAAGAGGCCGGGCTGGTGGTGGGCCGCACTAAACCGGTGCTGAGCTATCTGGCAAGCCCTGGGGGCACCAGCGAGCGCTTGTCCATTATGGTGGGCGAAGTGGACGCCACGACGGCGGAAGGGATCCACGGTCTGGCAGATGAAAACGAAGATATTCGGGTTCATGTGGTGAGCCGGGAACAGGCTTATCAATGGGTAGAAGAGGGGAAAATCGACAACGCAGCGTCTGTCATCGCCCTGCAATGGCTACAGCTGCATTATCAGACATTACGAAACGAGTGGAAAAAATGAAGCGCTATACGCCTGACTTCCCAGAAATGATGCGCCTGTGCGAAACCAATTTCGCACAGTTGCGCCGCCTGCTGCCGCGAAACGACGCACCCGGCGAAACGGTAAGCTATCAGGTGAGCAACGCGCAGTATCGGTTAACGATAACAGAATCAACGCGCTACACTACGCTGGTGGAGATTGAGCAAACGGCACCCAGCATTAGCTACTGGAGCCTGCCGTCGATGACGGTGCGCCTCTATCACGACGCGATGGTCGCTGAAGTGTGTTCAAGCCAGCAGATCTTTCGCTTCAAGGCGCGGTATGATTACCCGAATAAAAAGTTGCATCAACGCGACGAAAAGCATCAAATTAACCAGTTTTTAGCCGACTGGCTAAGATATTGTTTAGCACATGGAGCAATGGCGATTCCGGTTTGTTAGCGTCATAAACCTACCTAAGGACACCATTTGGAAAGCCTGTTGAACCTGACTGTTGCTGGTGGGGCGCCAGTCAGGATATTACAAATCACCGATACCCACCTTTTTGCCGAAAAGCATGAAACGCTGCTGGGGGTGAATACCTGGGAGAGTTATCAGGCGGTACTTAGCGCCATTCACGCCGAAAACCGTGCATGCGATCTGATTGTCGCAACGGGCGATCTGGCGCAGGATCAATCCTCTGCGGCCTACCAGCATTTTGCTGAAGGCATCGCGAGCTTTAGCGTGCCTTGCGTCTGGCTGCCGGGAAACCATGACTTCCAGCCCGCCATGTACAGTTCTCTTCAGGATGCGGGGATTTCTCCGGCGAAATGTGTTTTTGCGGGTGAACAGTGGCAGATCCTGCTGCTTGACAGCCAGGTGTTTGGCGTCCCGCACGGTGAGTTAAGCGAGTTTCAGCTCGACTGGCTTGAGACCAAACTGGCTGCTGAACCTGAACGGCACACGCTGCTGTTGCTGCATCATCATCCTCTGCCGGCGGGCTGTAGCTGGCTCGATCAGCACAGCCTGCGCAACTCCGCAGCGCTGGATCGCGTGCTGGCGAAATTCCCTCGGGTGAAAAATCTGCTGTGCGGGCATATTCATCAGGAGCAGGATCTCGACTGGAACGGGCGCCGCATGCTGGCGACGCCGTCGACCTGCGTTCAGTTTAAGCCGCACTGCGCCAACTTTACGCTGGATACCATCGCGCCGGGCTGGCGCTGGCTGGAACTGCATGCCGACGGCACGCTGACCACGGAAGTCTGCCGTTTGACCGGTGCAAAATTCCGCCCGGATACCGCTTCAGAAGGCTATTGATGTCTACGCTCCTTTATCTGCACGGATTCAACAGCTCGCCGCGCTCCGCAAAAGCGACACAGTTTCGCCAGTGGCTGAACGAGCATCACCCCGACGTTGAGATGATTATCCCGCAGCTGCCGCCTTACCCGGCAGAGGCCGCGGAGATGCTGGAATCTATTGTGCTTGCGCACGGCGGCGAAACCTTCGGTGTGGTCGGTTCATCCCTGGGCGGGTACTACGCCACCTGGCTCTCACAATGCTTCATGCTGCCCGCCGTTGTGGTTAATCCGGCGGTTCGGCCATTTGAGCTGCTGAGGGACTTTCTTGGCGAAAACGAGAACCCCTACACCGGCCAGCAATATGTGCTAGAGTCACGCCATATTTACGATCTCAAAGTTATGCAGGTCGACCCGCTTGAGGCGCCGGATCTCATCTGGCTGCTGCAACAGACGGGTGATGAAGTGCTGGATTACCGCCAGGCAGTGGCGTATTACGCCTCCTGCCGCCAGACTATAGAAGAGGGCGGAAACCATGCTTTCACGGGCTTTGAGAATCATTTCACCCAGATTGTCGATTTTCTTGGACTGCACAGCCACTGACAATCAATGCGAATTGCTAGTTTAAATCATGACGCAAACCTATAACGCTGATGCCATTGAGGTCCTCACCGGGCTTGAGCCGGTTCGCCGCCGCCCGGGGATGTACACCGATACGACGCGCCCAAACCATCTGGGCCAGGAAGTTATTGATAACAGTGTGGACGAAGCGCTGGCGGGCCATGCCAAACGCGTTGACGTCATTCTGCACGCCGATCAGTCGCTGGAAGTCATCGACGACGGGCGCGGCATGCCGGTGGATATCCACCCGGAAGAGGGCGTACCTGCCGTTGAGCTGATCCTCTGTCGTCTGCATGCGGGCGGTAAGTTCTCCAACAAGAACTACCAGTTCTCCGGTGGTCTGCACGGCGTTGGCATTTCCGTGGTCAACGCCCTGTCCAAACGCGTGGAAGTGAACGTCCGTCGCGACGGTCATGTCTACAACATCGCGTTTGAAAACGGCGATAAGGTGCAGGATCTGCAGGTTGTCGGCACGTGCGGCAAACGCAACACCGGCACCAGCGTCCACTTCTGGCCTGACGAAAGCTTCTTCGACAGCCCGCGCTTTTCCGTTTCTCGCCTGACGCACCTGCTGAAAGCCAAAGCGGTGCTGTGTCCGGGCGTGGAAATAACCTTTACCGATCACGTTAACAATACCGCACAAACCTGGTGCTACGCCGATGGTCTGAACGATTACCTGTGCGAAGCGGTAAACGGCCTGCCGACGCTGCCGGAAAAACCGTTCGTCGGTAACTTTAGCGGTGATACCGAAGCGGTGGACTGGGCGCTGCTGTGGCTACCTGAAGGCGGCGAGCTGCTGACGGAAAGCTACGTCAACCTGATCCCGACCATGCTCGGCGGTACGCACGTCAACGGCCTGCGTCAGGGGCTGCTGGATGCGATGCGCGAATTCTGCGAATACCGCAATATTCTGCCGCGCGGCGTAAAGCTGTCGGCGGAAGATATCTGGGATCGCTGCGCCTACGTGCTCTCCGTGAAGATGCAGGATCCGCAGTTTGCCGGTCAGACCAAAGAGCGCCTGTCGTCACGCCAGTGCGCGGCGTTCGTCTCCGGCGTGGTGAAAGATGCGTTTACCCTGTGGCTGAACCAGAACGTTCAGGCGGCAGAGATGCTGGCGGAAATGGCGATTTCCAGCGCCCAGCGTCGTCTGCGTGCCGCGAAGAAAGTGGTGCGTAAAAAGCTGACCAGCGGCCCTGCGCTGCCGGGCAAGCTGGCGGACTGTACCGCGCAGGATCTCAACCGTACCGAGCTGTTCCTCGTGGAAGGGGACTCGGCGGGCGGATCGGCCAAGCAGGCGCGCGATCGTGAATATCAGGCGATCATGCCGCTTAAAGGGAAGATCCTGAACACCTGGGAAGTCTCGTCCGATGAAGTGCTGGCCTCGCAGGAAGTCCACGATATCTCGGTCGCGATCGGCATCGATCCGGACAGCGACGATCTGAGCCAGCTGCGCTACGGCAAGATCTGTATCCTCGCGGATGCGGACTCCGACGGTCTGCACATCGCCACGCTGCTCTGCGCGCTGTTTGTGAAACACTTCAAAACGCTGGTGAAAAACGGTCACGTCCACGTGGCGCTGCCGCCGCTCTACCGTATCGACCTTGGCAAAGAGGTTTACTACGCGCTGACGGAAGAAGAGAAAGCGGGCGTGCTGGAACAGCTGAAGCGCAAGAAGGGCAAACCGAACGTGCAGCGCTTTAAAGGGCTGGGTGAAATGAACCCGATGCAGCTTCGCGAAACGACGCTGGATCCGAACACGCGCCGCCTGGTGCAGCTGACGATCAGCGACGAAGACGAACAGCAGACCAACGCCATGATGGATATGCTCCTTGCCAAGAAACGTTCGGAAGACCGACGTAACTGGCTGCAGGAGAAAGGCGATATGGCGGATATTGAGGCCTGATGCCCTCACCCTAACCCTCTCCCGCCGGGAGAGGTAATGGATCGTAGGCCCGGTAAGCGCTAGCGCCACCGGGCTTTTTTACGTCAAAACTCCATCTTCACCGTAAACTGCACTTCGCGCGGATCGCCAATCTGGTTGCCCAGGTTGTTGGTTGCAATGGACGACGTGTAGTAGGTCTTATCAAACAGGTTTTTCACGTTCACCTGCAGCGTCACCGGATACTGCAGCTTCATCTTGTACGCCGCAAAGGCATCCGCCACGAAATAGCCCGGCAGATAATAATCCGCACCGTTGGTTGCTGAGCGACGGCTCACGCCGTGCCCGCCGCCGCCCAGCGTCAGGGTATTCCCGGCAAACGCATTGTGAATATCGTAGGTCAGGAACAGGGAGCCGGTATGGCGAGGCACGTTCGGTAGCGGTTTGCCCGCGTAGTCCGGATCTTCCAGCACCTTCGCGTCGGTATAGCCGTAGCTGGCGATAATATTGGTGTTCTCGGTCAGCGATCCGGCGAGATCCACTTCCACGCCCTGCGAGCGTACGCGGCCCGCGGTTTTGGCGACGGTTTCATCTCCAATGCTTTCGGTGTACAACACGTTGCGTTTATGGATATCAAAAAGCGCGATGTTAGCGGTAATCCCGTCGAAAATGTCAAACTTAGCGCCGATTTCATACGCGTTTGACGTTTCCGGCGGCAGGTCGCCAATGTAGCTCGCAATGGAAGACTGCGGCATAAACGTCTGGGAATAGTTGGCAAACAGCGAGACCGCCGGGGTGAGCTTATAAACAAGACCCAGCTTTGGCGTCCACTGGTCGTCGCGGCTGTCGGTGTTCACGTTAAACGGACGGCCTTTCCCCGCGTACTGGGTGTAATACTGATAGCGCATGCCTGCGACGGCGATCCACTTATCGGTCAGGTACAGCGCGTCCTGCGCATAGGCGGAGTAACTCTCCTGCTTAATGGTTTGATCGCTGTCGGATGCCGAGACGGTGGTGCACTTGCCGAGGCTGCCGTAGCTCGGGTGGTAAATATTGAAACCCTTCACGTTCTTACAGCGGATCATGTCCGTACGCAGCAGATCGTAATTCTCATACGACACGCCGGTCAGGATCTCATTGTAAAAGCCCGCGATGTCCACGTTCCCTTGCAGATCCGCGCGCGTCGTGTGCATACGCTGGGTCGAGCCCTGGGTCGCATCCACGCGGCGGGTCAGGTTGCCGGTTTTGGAATCGTAGGCCATCACGCGGGCCTGGTTATCGCTGTATTTATCCTGGCTGTAGCTATAGTCGAACTTTGCGGTCCACTCACTGTTGAGGCGATACTCCGCGTTGAGCTGAGCGAGATCGGACTGGCCGTCGGTCACGTTAAACGGTTCGTCGAAGCGGGTTTTGCGATCGACGTCGACGGCTTTTTTAGTGTTGAGATCGAAGATCGTTCCGCGATCGAACGGCGTTTTATAGTCGCGATGCGAATAGAGCACGGTTACGGTGGCGTCGTCGCCAAACCAGGTCAGCGACGGGGCGATAAAGGTGCTACGTTCGTTGCCGAAATTACGCCAGTAATCCTCATCCTGATACTCACCCGTGAGGCGATACGCCAGGCGCGTACCGTCAATCGGGCCGGTAACATCGATCTGTCCGGTGCCGCCGCCAAAGCTGGAAGAGGTGGCGGAGAGGGAACCGCCGAAGGTTTTCTCCGGGCGTTTGGTGACGACGTTGATCAGACCACCCGGATCGAGAATGCCGTAGAGCGTCGAGGCCGGGCCTTTCAGCACCTCCACGCGCTCGGTTGCGGCATTAAAGCTGCGCGGCAGGACGGTGCGCAGACCGTTGGTCATGATCGAGCCGTCGCGGTTCGCGCCAAATCCGCGGCGCACGAAGGCATCCTGCGTACTGCCCAGGGTGTTGGTCTGCACCACGTTGCTAACGTTATAGAGCGCTTCATCCAGCGTGGTGGCATGCTGATCCTCCAGCACTTTATCGCTGACGGTATTGACCACCTGCGGTATATCCAGCATCGGCATGTTGGTTAACGTCGCGGTGGAGGTGTTCAGCGGCTGATAGCCATTCGTGGCCTCCGCCGTCTTATTTGGATCGGCGGTGACGGTAAGCGTTTCGCCGTCTTTAGCCGCGGTGTTATCTGCTGCCTGCACCAGCGGCGCCATGAACAGCAGTGAAAAGAGCGCGCGCCCTTTTATCCCAGAGAGTGAAGGTGTGAACGTAGCCATTACATCTGTTATCCCGAAATATCCCGCGAATGACGTTTCGCGGAAAAATGTGTGAGTCATTGCCCTTTACGGTCTGTCCGTTAGCCACGGCGGGCATCGGACATGTAATTGAGAATCATTCAATCATGCGCGAATGTAGTAGTAAATGGAAAAAAGAAAAAATCGACTACAACGTTTCGCCGGGCATACAAGCGCCGAGGAATAATGATTAACTTATTGAAATAAATGTTTTTGCAAGCCGTTCAGTATTCATTTTCCATCAGTCTTATCCCTGGTTTTATCAGGGTGTTTCTTCTCTTGACTACTACATGGCGCAGCGTCAAACTCTCAAAAGAGAATGATTTTTATTTATATTTGTTGCGCTTTTTTATTACGTTGGCATTCACGTGGCTCACAACACAAAAAAACCGGGACTGGTTCTGGAGAACCTCTCTGCGGGCTATCAGAAAAAAATCATCGTTGATGATATCTCCCTTGCGATCCCACAGCAGAAAATGACCGTGCTGGTAGGGGCGAACGGCTGCGGAAAATCCACGCTGCTGAGCACCATTGCGCGCTTGCTTCAGCCGCTTGGCGGCGGGGCAGTTCTCGACGGTAAGGCGATCCACGAGCAGCCGACCAAAGCTGTTGCCCGCGAGCTGGGTATCCTGCCGCAGTCTCCGCTGCTGCCTGAAGGGTTAACCGTCTTTGAGCTGGTCTCGCGCGGGCGTTTTCCCTGGCAAAACTTTATGCGCCAGTGGAGCGACGAGGACGAGCTGGCGGTGGAAGAGGCCCTGCGCCTGACCGGCACGGCAGAGTTTGCCCATATGGCGGTGGAAAGCTTATCCGGTGGCCAGCGTCAGCGCTGCTGGATCGCTATGGCGCTGGCGCAGCAAACGCCGTATATCCTGCTTGACGAGCCCACGACGTTTCTCGATCTCCGCTATCAGGTGGAGATCCTGGAACTGCTGCACGCCCTGACCCGCCAGCACGGACGTACCGTCGTGGTGGTGCTGCACGATCTCAACTTCGCCGTAAACTACGGCGATTCGCTGGTCTTTTTACGCCAGGGGAAAGTTGAAGGCGTATTGCATGAGGGCGATGCCTGCACGCCGGAGCTGATTAAAGCGGTGTTTGATGTGGACGTGCATATGTCCATCAACCCGTTGACCGGCAAGCCGTTCTTTATGCCGTTTCGCCAGAGCAGCGTTCAGCCATGATGCGCTCCTCTCTGGCCTTCCCGATCTTCGCATTGCTGCTGGCGCTGGGCGCGATAATGCATCTGGGCATCGGCGCGCGCTTCATTGCCCCGCAGACGGTGGTGGAGGCATTTTTCCATTTCGATCCGCGCAATTTCGACCATAACGTCATTATCAAATTAAGACTGTTGCGCCTCTGCGCCGCGATGGTGACGGGCGCCTCGCTCGGCGTGGCGGGCGTGCTGCTGCAGTCTGTGATCCGCAACCCGCTCGGCGAGCCGCATATTCTGGGACTCAACGCCGGGGCCGCGCTGGCGGTAGTGATTACCAGCGCGCTTGGGCTATCGCTGCCGTTTGGTCGCCCGCTCGTTGCCGCCGCCGGTGCCGCCGCGCTGTTTTTGCTGGTGCTGATGTTCTCCTCGTCCGGTCGCACCGGGCTTACGCCGATGAAGGTCACGCTGTGCGGCGTGGCGATGTCGGCGTTTGCCTCGTCGATTACCGCCGCGGTGTTAATCCTCGATGAACAGACGCTGCTCGCCATGCGCACCTGGCTGGCAGGAGACCTGGCCGGGGTCAGCATACAGACGCTCCGGAGCGCCCTGTGGGCTGCAACAGCCGGTTTTGTTCTCGCCATCGCGCTGTCGCCCTCGCTCAATATGCTGGCGCTGGGAGACCGAATGGCGCAGGGGCTTGGGGTGTCGCTGCTGAAAACTCGCCTGCTCGCCCTGCTGGCGATTGCGCTGCTCTGCGGCGCGGCCGTCTCCATTGCCGGGCCGATTGGCTTTATCGGCCTCGTGGTGCCGCAGCTCATCCGCCGTCTGGTGTCGGTCGATTTACGCGTGATGGTGCCGCTGTCTGCCCTGTGTGGCGCGCTGGTTCTGCTGCTGGCGGATATCGCCGCCCGCACGTTGTTTACGCCCTGGGAGCTGGCAACCGGCATCATGACGGCCCTGGTCGGCGCACCCGTATTCATCTTTATGGCGTCGAGGATGTTCAAATGAACCGGGCCGGATTCCGCGCGATCCGTATTGGCCGTTTATCGGCGCTGGTTCGCCCGAGGGCGCTGGCGTGCCTGACGCTTTTATCTCTGGTGGCGCTAAGCCTGCTGGGTTTTGGCCTGACGCACGGTTCTCTGCCCATTCCCACCTCCGCCATCGGGCGGGCGCTGTTTTCGCCTGAGAGCCTGACGGCGGAGACGCACTACATCGTGATGGATATCCGCCTGCCGCGCCTGCTGATGGCGGTGCTGTGCGGCGCGATGCTCGGCATGGCGGGGGCGGCAATGCAGTCCATCACCCGCAATGGCCTGGCTGACCCCGGACTTATCGGCGTGAAGGAGGGCTGTAGCGCGGCGGTACTGCTGCTGATTTTTCAGTTCCCGGCGCTGGGCCTGGCCTGGCGTCCGCTGGTCGGCATGGCCGGAGGGCTACTTACCGCGCTGCTGGTCATTGCCCTGGCACGCGATATCTCGCGCCCGCGGTTCATCCTGATCGGCATCGGCGTGTCGTGGGCGTTTGCCGCCGCAATGGGCGTCTTTATCACCACCGCCGACGTGCGCGACGTGCAGACGGCGATGCTGTGGCTGGCGGGAAGCCTGCATGCGGCAAACTGGACGCTGGTGGGCCTGGCTGCGCTCTGGGCTGCCCCCGCGTTTGCGCTGTTGCTGTTAACCGCACGGGCTGCGGACGTGGCTTTGCTCGGCAATCAGGCCGCCGTGGGCCTTGGCGTGCGCACAACCCGGCTGGCGCTGCTGCGGGTTCTCGCTCCGGTGGTGCTGACGGCGGCCTGCGTCTCGTGCGTGGGCAGTATTGGTTTCGTGGG
This sequence comes from Enterobacter sp. HG048, assembly GCF_024702055.1. Taxonomy (NCBI): domain Bacteria; kingdom Pseudomonadati; phylum Pseudomonadota; class Gammaproteobacteria; order Enterobacterales; family Enterobacteriaceae; genus Enterobacter; species Enterobacter sp. HG048. The sequence continues at coordinate 49,763 of NZ_JANLIZ010000015.1, read as the reverse complement.
GCTGATTGCCCCGCATATGGCGCGCCTGCTGCTGCGCGGTGGGCAAACCGCGCTCCTGACGGGAAGCGCCGTGCTGGGCGCGCTGCTGGTGCTGCTGGCGGATAACGTCGGACGTCTGGCATTCCTCCCGCTGCAGCTGCCGGCGGGAATTGTGATTTCATTGATTGGCGGACCGTTTTTCCTGCTGCTGCTCTGGCAGCGTCGGGACAGATTTTAGGAGACTATGATGCGCGTACTGTTTTCGATGCTGTTGCTGGTGGGGTTCGCGGTGGGGGCGGCGGAGCCGACGCAGACGTTTACTGACGATCTGAACCGAAAAGTGGTGGTGCCGGTTCATCCGAAGCGGATTGTTTCATTACACGATCTGGATATCACCATTCCGCTGATTGAGCTTGGCGTGCCGCCGGTGGCAAGCCATGGCCGCACGCGGCCGGATGGCAGCCACTTTCTGCGCTCAAGCGGCATGTTGACCGGCGTCGACTTCGATAATTCCGACATTAAATTTATCGGTACGGCCGATATCGACATTGAAGCCATCGCCGCCGCAAAGCCTGACCTGATCGTTACCGAGCCGACCCGCAACACCCCGGTGGAACAGCTGGCGAAAATTGCCCCGACGGTGAGCATCGATCATCTCGACGGCGGCGCGCCGGAGATCTACCGCAAGCTGGCTCAGCTCACGGGCACGCAGGCAAGGCTAGACATTCTGGAACGCCGCTATCAGGAACAAATCAAGGCGCTGAAGGCGACTATTGATACCAGCAAGGTGACCGTGTCCGTGATTCAGGCGAATCAGGGGAAGATTAACGCCATGCACAGCTACCACTCGCTGGGCCGCGTTCTGCGCGACGCAGGATTCAAATTCCCGCCGCTGATTGAGTCCATCCCGGAAGGGGGACGGATTGACGTCAGCGCCGAGCGCCTGCCGGAGCTGGATGCCGATTTCGTCTTCGCCACCTGGCGCGGGGATACGGGCGGTAAACCGCAGGACGAGCTGGCGGCGATGGATGCGGTCATGCCGGGCTGGTGTCAGTTCCTGAATGCCTGCCGAACCGGGCATTACGTGCTGATCTCGCGTGAAGAGGCCATCTCGAATTCGTACGCCTCGTTAGGTCTGATGGCCGCGCAGGTGCAGTCGCAGATTGCCGGGCGTCCGCTGCCGGAGGCGTCACGGTGATCCGCAAAGAGAAAGGGCGCGTGGATGTCTATGGCGACCGCTTTCGCGCGCGTGCGCATCAGCTGACGCCGCGTCTGCTTCAGGTTGCACGCTATATCCATGACAACCGCGAAGCGGTAATGGAACAGACCGCAATGGAGATTGCGACGCTGTTGAAAACGTCGGATGCCACGGTGGTCCGCGCCATTCAGGCGCTGGGTTTCGCCGGGCTGCGCGATCTCAAGCAAACGCTGGAGCAGTGGTTTGGTCCGGTGGTCACCTCCAGCGAAAAGATGTCCACCACGGTGAATACGCTCGCCAGCGACGTCAACGCGAGCATTGATTTCGTGCTGGAGGGGCATCAGCACACCTGCGAGGTGTTATCCGAGCCCCACAACCGCTACGCAATGGCCCAGGCGGTCTCTCTGCTGGCGCAGGCGAGGCAGGTCGCCATATTTGGCATTGGCGCCTCCGGCATTCTGGCCGAGTACACCGCCAGGCTGTTCAGTCGTATGGGGTTACCCGCCACGCCGCTTAACCGTACAGGGATAGGGCTTGCCGAGCAGCTGATTGCGCTTCAGCGCGGCGACGTGCTGGTGATGATGGCGCAGAAATCCGCGCACCGGGAGGGGCAAACCACGCTGCGTGAAGCAAAACGGCTGGGCATTCCCACCATCCTGCTAACCAATGCCCTCGATTCGCGTTTCAGCAAGGAGGTCAGCGTGGTGATCCACGTTCCGCGCGGCGGCGAAAAAGGCAAAATTCCGCTCCACGGCACGGTACTGCTGTGTCTGGAGATGATCATTTTATCCGTCGCCTCCACCGAGCCGCAGCGCACCATCAAGTCGATGAAGCGCATCAACGAGTTACACCGTGGGTTAAAGCCGGGGAAGAAAAGTACCTAAAAACAAAGCCCGGTGGCGCTGACGCTCACCGGGCCTGGATCTGTTCTCCCTCTCCTTTCGGGAGAGGGCAGGATGAGGGGAAACTTAAACCCCTTGCTCCAGAATGCGGATGTGGGTTTCCAGCACGTCACCCTTCACCGCGTCGCTCCACGCTTTCATGTGCGCGGTCTGCAGGTGCGCTTCAAGATGCGCGACGGTTTCCCACTGCTCAACCATGATGATCGAGTCTGGCGCGGTCGCCTGGAAACTGGCGTCAGTGGCGGCATCCACCATCGGCGCGTAGCCGTGGCAGCCTTCTTCTTTCAGTACGGTCGGGATAATTTTCGCGAACTGATCCAGCACCGCCTGACGGTGATGTTGACCTGGACGAGTACGGATTTCTGCGATTACGGTAAGCATGTTTACACTCCTTTAATTCCAGGCTACCAGTTAAGCAAAAATTTCCGCGAGATGCTTGCGATATTCTGCGATATAGCTCGGGACGTCAGGCATTTTAATCACGTCGTTGACGATAAAGGTCGGCAGCGGATCCATGCCCAGGAACTGGTTAGCCTTGTGGAACGGCAGGTACGCGCCGTCGACGCCCACGCCTTCGAAGAACTGATCTTTATCGGTGAAGGCTTCCAGCGGTGCGTTCCAGGTCAGCGAGAGCATATATTTTTTGCCCTGAATCAGGCCGCCCGAGCCGTATTTTTTGGAGGCGTCAGAGCGGGTGCGGCCATCGCTGGCATACAGCGAACCGTGACCTTCGGTGAACACGTCGTCCATGTATTTTTTCACGGTCCACGGCGCGCCCATCCACCAGCCTGGCATCTGCCAGATCACCACGTCAGCCCACAGGAAGTTCTGCACTTCGGCCTTCACGTCATAATTGCTGTCTGCACGCACGACCTTAACATCATGCCCGGCGTCGCGCAGGAAACCGTCCGCGACCTCGGTCAGGGTGTCATTCAGCTGGCCTTTAGAGTGCGCAAATTCTTTTGCACCGTTGATAATCAGGATGTTGCTCATTAGTTGTCCTCGATGATGAGAGTATGGCGAGTATTCTACGCGCGAGGACGGTGCGGTAAAATGAGCAAAATGTGCAAAGTCTTTTGCGTTAAACGCAATAATCCCTACCAGCTGACCTTCGCTTCAAAACCGCCTTCAGGCGCATTGCTCAGCGAAACGCGCATCCCGTGCAGGGCGGCGATGCGCTTTACAATGGATAACCCCAGCCCGCTGCCCGTGGCCTCCTGACCCGGTGGACGATAAAAGCGCTCGCCGATGCGCGCCAGCGCGTCCGGTGAAATGCCGGGGCCGTTGTCGCGCACGGTAAAGCCACGCGCGTCCAGCGTCACGTCCACCACGCTGCCGCGCGGGCTGTAGCGAATCGCGTTATCCAGCAGGTTGCGCACCAGAAGGCTCAGGAGCAGCTGCTGACCGGTGCGTGTCACCTCTGGTGCATGGATGTTCAGGCGAATATCAATGCCCGCCTGCTGCGCCGGATGCCAGATATCCAGCACGGCCGACTGCAGTAAGTCGGCCAGAGGAATCGGTTCGACATCGTCAAGGTTATCCAGCGAGTCCAGACGCGACAGCGTAAGGAGCTGATCCACCAGCCGGGAAGCGCGGTCAATGCCCGCATGCAGCTGCATCAGTGCCTTTTCCTGCGCCTGCGGATCGTCATGAGAGAGCTGCGCCACGTCAGTTTGCACCTTCAGTGCCGCCAGCGGGCTGCGTAGCTCGTGGGCGGCATCGGACGTAAAGCGGCGCTCGCGGGTCATCATCTCCTGGGTGCGCGCGAAGAGGTGATTCAGAGAATCAAGCAGGGGACGCACTTCCGTCGGGACACCCTCCGTCGGCAGTTTATCGGTGGCATCCGGCGAGCGGGAGCGCAGGGTCAGCGCCAGCTTTTTCAGCGGCTTCAGCTCCCGACTCAGGAGGACGATCAGCAGTAGCAACATCACGGGCAGCGCCACCAGCCAGGGGGTCAGCTGCGAGCTGACCACGTCCAGCGCCATCTCCTGGCGGTACTCCCACTCCTGGCCGACCACCACGCGGTACTTCCCGTCGGGTGACGTCAGCCATAAGAAGCGCCATTCATCGTTGTCGTCTTTGAGCCTCCCGTCATCAAACCCGTCGCGGCGATAGTGGTACGGTATATCGCGTCCGTTTTCACCGTCGTTGAGGAGCATTTTGCCGTCGACGGCGTAAATGGCGAAAGCCAGCGCGTCGTCGTCCAGACGACCGTGCTTCACTTTTTTCGGGATCTCGCGCATGCGTTCGGGGGCGCGGATCTCGTCCAGATCCATCGTCAGCAGCCGTTTGGCAAACAGCATCTGCTGGGTATCGAACAGCTTGTCGAGCTTGTGGGTCGTCTGCTGCCAGGCGACCAGGCTGGCTGCAAACCATGCCGTCAGAGAGAGCAGCAGGAAGAGAAGCGTCAGGCGCAGCTTCAGGCTCAGTTTCATGCGTCACCCAGGGTGTAGCCGATGCCGTGCACGGTGCGGATAAACTCGCTCCCAAGCTTGCGGCGCAAATGATGGACGTGAACCTCGATGGCGTTGCTGGAGACGTCATCGTCCCAGGTATAGAGTTTTTCCTCGATCAGCTTTCGCGGCAGCACCCGACCAGCGTTACGCATTAACAGCTCCAGCAGCGCGAACTCTTTCGGCTTGAGCGTCAGCGGCTCACCGTCCAGCGTGGCGACGAGACGGGTCGGATCGAGCGTGACCTTCCCATGACGCAGCTCGCTACGCGCCTGGCCGTGGCTGCGGCGGACCAGCGCTTCGAGGCGGGCACCCACTTCGATTAGCGCGAACGGCTTACAGAGATAATCATCCGCCCCAAGACGCAGCCCTTCGACGCGCTGGTTCAGCGCATCCCGCGCCGTCAGAATCAGTACCGGCTCGCTGCGACCGCTTTCGCGCCACGCGCTCAGGATCTCCAGACCGTCAATTTCCGGCAGCGTCAGATCCAGCACCACGGCATCATAGGGCGCAGAGGAGAGCGCGGCCTGACCGGTTTTTCCGTCGGTAAACCAGTCCACGCTAAAGCCCATTTTGCTTAACCCCGCCTTGATACCGTCGCCGATTAACCTGTCGTCTTCTACCAGTAAAATGCGCATATTCCCTCCTTGATGTGGTCAGTAAACCCTCTGTAAGCGCCTGCTGTACAGCAATAATAAATAAATTTTTCCCTTAAGAAGTTGTTAAGGATTACCCTGTTTAATGGATTACGAAACCACATTAAAGGGAGAGATTAATATGAAAAAATTCGCTGCCGTTGCTGCCATCATGATGATGACCACTGCCCCTGTTTTTGCTGCGCAGGGCGGATTTAGCGGCCCGTCTGCAACCGCGACCCAGACGCAAACCCAGCAGGGCGGTTTTGTCGATAACAACGCCAACCTCACCACCGCGGCAAAAGTGAAGGATCTGAAAGACGATGCCTGGGTAAAGCTGCGCGGGAACATCACCGAGCGCCTGTCCGATGATCGTTACACCTTCCGCGATGAGTCCGGCACGGTAGTGGTTGAGATCGACCACAAGCGCTGGAACGGCGTAACCGTCACCCCGCAGGATAAGGTCGAACTTCAGGGTAAAGTTGATAAAGACTGGAACGAGTTTGAAATCGACGTGAAGCAGGTCATCAAGCTAAACAAATAACCCGAAATGGGCCGCATAAGCGGCCCTTTTTCTTTGTGACTCAACTCGTCAGATAGGGTAGTATCTGCGGCAATATTGCCTGAAACCCTTCGGTTTCTGAGTTGAGGAATCACACGTAATGAGCGATATGGCAGAGCGCCTCGCGCTACATGAATTCACGGAAAACGCCTACCTGAACTACTCCATGTACGTCATCATGGACAGGGCGTTGCCGTTTATCGGGGATGGCCTGAAGCCCGTTCAGCGCCGCATCGTCTATGCGATGTCCGAACTGGGGCTGAACGCCACCGCCAAGTTCAAGAAATCCGCCCGTACCGTCGGTGACGTACTGGGTAAATACCATCCGCACGGCGACAGCGCCTGTTATGAAGCGATGGTGCTGATGGCGCAGCCGTTCTCTTACCGCTATCCACTAGTGGACGGGCAGGGGAACTGGGGTGCGCCGGACGATCCGAAATCCTTCGCGGCGATGCGTTATACCGAATCCCGCCTCTCTAAATATGCCGAAGTGCTGCTGGGCGAGCTGGGTCAGGGAACCGTTGACTGGGTGCCAAACTTCGACGGTACGATGCAGGAGCCGAAGATGCTGCCTGCGCGTCTGCCGAACATCCTGCTGAACGGCACCACCGGTATCGCGGTCGGTATGGCGACGGACATTCCGCCGCACAACCTGCGTGAAGTGGCGAAAGCCGCCATTACCCTGATCGAGCAGCCGAAAGCGACGCTCGACGAGCTGCTGGATATCGTGCAGGGGCCAGATTTCCCGACCGAAGCCGAGATCATCACCTCGCGCGCGGAAATCCGCAAAATCTACCAGAACGGTCGCGGCTCCGTGCGTATGCGCGCGGTGTGGAATAAAGAGGACGGCGCCGTGGTGATCACCGCGCTGCCGCATCAGGTTTCCGGTGCCAAAGTGCTGGAGCAGATCGCCTCCCAGATGCGCAATAAAAAGCTGCCGATGGTGGACGACCTGCGCGACGAATCGGATCACGAGAACCCGACCCGTTTGGTGATCGTGCCGCGCTCCAACCGCGTGGACATGGAGCAGGTGATGAACCACCTGTTCGCCACCACCGATCTGGAAAAAAGCTACCGCATCAACCTGAACATGATTGGCCTCGACGGACGCCCGGCGGTGAAAAACCTGCTGGAGATCCTCACCGAATGGCTGACCTTCCGCCGCGATACGGTCCGTCGTCGTCTGAACCATCGTCTGGAGAAAGTGCTTAAGCGCCTGCATATCCTCGAGGGTTTGCTGGTGGCGTTCCTCAATATCGATGAAGTGATTGAGATCATCCGTACCGAGGACGAGCCGAAGCCGGCGCTGATGTCGCGCTTTGGCATCAGCGAAACCCAGGCCGAAGCGATCCTCGAGCTGAAGCTGCGCCATCTCGCCAAGCTGGAAGAGATGAAGATTCGCGGCGAGCAGAACGAGCTGGAAAAAGAGCGCGATCAGCTGCAGGCGATCCTCGCGTCCGAGCGCAAGATGAACACCCTGCTGAAGAAAGAGCTGCAGGCCGATGCCGATGCCTTCGGCGACGACCGTCGTTCTCCGCTGCACGAGCGCGAAGAGGCGAAGGCGATGAACGAGCACGACATGCAGCCGTCCGAGCCGGTGACCATTGTTCTGTCGCAGAGCGGCTGGGTGCGCAGCGCCAAAGGCCACGATATCGACGCGCCGGGCCTGAGCTACAAAGCGGGCGACAGCTTCAAAGCGGCGGTGAAAGGCAAGAGCAACCAGCCGGTGGCGTTTATCGACTCCACCGGCCGCAGCTACGCCATCGACCCGATTACGCTGCCTTCCGCGCGCGGGCAGGGCGAGCCGCTCACCGGCAAGCTGACGCTGCCGCCGGGGGCGACGGTTGACCATATGCTGATGGAAGCCGATGACCAGAAGCTGCTGCTGGCGTCCGATGCGGGCTACGGCTTTATCTGTACCTTTAACGACCTGGTCTCCCGTAACCGTGCCGGTAAGGCGCTGATTAGCCTGCCGGACAACGCCCACGTGATGGCGCCGCTGGTGATCGAGAACGAAAGCGACATGCTGCTGGCGATCACCACCGCCGGGCGTATGCTGATGTTCCCGGTCAGCGATCTGCCGGAGCTGTCTAAAGGCAAGGGCAACAAGATCATCAACATCCCGTCGGCGGAAGCCGCGAAAGGCGAAGATAGCCTGGCGCACCTCTTCCTCCTGCCGCCGCAGAGCACGCTGACCATTCACGTCGGCAAGCGTAAGATCAAGCTTCGTCCGGAAGAGCTGCAGAAAGTGGTGGGTGAGCGCGGTCGCCGCGGCTCGCTGATGCGCGGCCTGCAGCGCATCGACCGCGTGGAGATTGACTCTCCTGCACGCAGCACCGCGGGTGACAGCGAAGAGTAATGTCGTGATATCCCCCTCTGCCCGGAGGGGGAGTTTCAATAAAATTTCCCGTAAAATCGTTGTTAATTCGTGCGTTGCGATTAACAATACGCGCTCGTAATAAAGTCCTTACCTGGCCACAGGTGAAGTATAATTGTCAGCTGTTGGGGCTTCAGAGGTCGCTATGCTATATATTGTTCGTCTTATTCTTACCGTTATCTACTGCATTCTGGTCTGTATTTTCGGCTGCATCTACTGCCTGTTCAGTCCGCGTAATCCGAAGCATGTTGCCACCTTTGGCCATATGTTCGGTCGTCTTGCGCCGCTGTTTGGTCTGAAGGTTGAAAAACGTCTGCCTGAAGGGGCGGAGAATTTCGGTAACGCCATCTATATCGCCAACCATCAGAACAATTACGATATGGTGACCGCCGCAAATATCGTGCTTCCACCGACCGTGACGGTGGGGAAAAAAAGCCTGCTGTGGATCCCGTTTTTTGGCCAGCTTTACTGGCTGACCGGTAACCTGCTGATCGACCGTAACAACCGCGCGAAAGCGCACAGCACCATTGCGGAAGTGGTGAATCATTTTAAAAAGCGCAAAATCTCAATCTGGATGTTCCCGGAAGGAACGCGCAGCCGCGGCCGCGGCCTGCTGCCGTTTAAAACCGGGGCGTTTCATGCCGCAATTGCGGCAGGTGTTCCAATTATTCCTGTGTGCGTTTCCAATACTTCGAATAAGATTAATCTTAACCGCCTGAATAACGGGCTGGTGATTGTCGAAATGCTGCCACCCGTCGATACCAGCAAATACGGTAAAGACCAGGTGCGCGAGCTGGCAGCGCACTGCCGTGAGCTGATGGCTCAGCATATTGCGCAGCTCGACAAAGAAGTCGCAGAGAGAGAAGCCGCCGGTAAGATTTAATCCGGCGTTGAAGGGAAAACGAATTCCCGCGTTGTTAGTCGTTTCAGATGGAGCTTATATGTCACTCAGTCGGCGTCAGTTTATTCAGGCTTCCGGGATCGCCCTTTGTGCGGGTGCGATGCCGCTGACAGCCAGCGCCGCCGGGCAGCAACAGCCGCTGCCCATTCCGCCATTAATTGAATCTCGTCGCGGTCAGCCGCTTTTCCTGACGCTGCAGCGTAGCCACTGGTCCTTTACCCAGGGGACGCGCGCGCCGGTCTGGGGCATTAACGGACGTTACCTTGGGCCGACCATACGCGTGTGGAATGGCGATGACGTAAAGCTCATCTACAGTAACCGTACCCCTGAAAATGTCGCCATGACCATCAGCGGCTTACAGGTGCCTGGCCCGTTGATTGGCGGCGCGGCGCGAATGATGTCACCCAGCGCCGACTGGGCGCCGGTTCTGCCGATTCGCCAGAGCGCGGCCACCCTTTGGTATCACGCCAACACGCCTAACCGTACGGCGCAGCAGGTTTATAACGGCCTGGCCGGAATGTGGCTGGTGGAAGATGAGGTCAGCAAATCTCTGCCGATCCCGAACCACTACGGCGTGGATGATTTCCCGATTATCATCCAGGACAAACGTCTGGATAATTTCGGTACGCCAGAATACAGCGAGCCGGGCAGCGGTGGCTTTGTCGGCGATACGCTGCTGGTCAACGGTGCGCAAAGCCCGTATGTCGAGGTCTCGCGCGGCTGGGTGCGCCTGCGCCTGCTCAACGCGTCTAACTCGCGCCGCTATCAGCTGCAAATGAGCGATGGCCGACCTCTGCACGTGATCTCCGGCGACCAGGGCTTTTTACCGGCCCCGGTGTCCGTCAAACAGCTGGCGCTCTCGCCGGGTGAACGTCGCGAAATTCTCGTGGACATGACCAACGGGGATGAAGTGTCGCTAACCTGCGGTGAAGCGGCCAGCATTGTGGACCGTATTCGCGGGTTCTTTGAACCGTCGAGCATACTTGTCTCGACCCTGGTGCTGACCCTGCGTCCAACCGGTCTGCTGCCGCTGGTGACCGATAGCCTGCCAATGCGCCTGCTGCCGCAGGAGATCATGAGCGGCTCGCCGGTGCGCAGCCGTGATATCAGCCTGGGCGATGACCCGGGCATCAACGGCGCGCTGTGGGACGTCAACCGCATCGACATTACCGCGCAGCAGGGCACCTGGGAGCGCTGGACGGTCCGTTCAGATATGCCGCAGTCGTTCCATATTGAAGGGGTGGCATTCCTGATCCGCAACGTCAACGGAGCGATGCCGTTCCCGGAAGACCGCGGCTGGAAAGATACCGTCTGGGTGGACGGTCAGGTTGAACTGCTTGTCTACTATGGTCAGCCTTCGTGGCCGCACTTCCCGTTCCTGTTCCACAGCCAGACGCTGGAGATGATGGACAGGGGCTCCGTAGGGCAGATGCTGATCAACCCCGCACCTTAACCCCAACATTCCCGGTTCGCCGGGAATGGTTTATGCCCGCCAGAAAAAGCGCGAGAACAGAATCAGCACCGGGTAAATTTCCAGACGCCCTAAGATCATCGCCGCGCACATCAGCAGTTTTGCCCCCTCTGTTAACGTGCCGAACGTCGACGCCGTCTCGCCAAACCCCAGCCCCATGTTGTTGATACAGGCGGCAACCGTTGCGAATGACGTAAACAGGTCGTAGCCCATCAGATTAAGCGCCCAGACAAAAAAGCCCGTGATCATCACGTAGAGAAAGAAGAAGCTCCACACCGAGCGCAGGACGCGTTCATTCACCACGCTTTTGCCCACCTTAATGCTCAGTAGCGCGCGCGGATGCGCCAGCTGGTTCATCTCCTGAATACTCTGCTTGAACATAATGAGAAAACGCAGGGCTTTGATCCCGCCGCAGGTCGAGCCTACGCAGCCGCCAAAAAAGCTGGCGCTCAACAGCAGGAAAATGGTGTGTGCGGGCCATTGGGCATAATCGGCTGTCGAAAGGCCGTTATCGGTCATCATTGAACTGGCAAGGAAGAATGCGTGCACCAGGCTATCCGTAGCGTTGTACATCCCGGCATGCCAGACCTGCCAGGCGGTGATGACAATAATCACCGCGGCGGCGCTCAGAAAGAATCTCACCTCAGGGCTGCGGCGAATCGGCTTCAGGGTGCGTCGGACAATGGCGACGTACCAGAGGGTGAAGTTGAACGCGGAGAGCAGTGAAAACGCCCCGGCGACCAGTTCAATCGCATGGCTGTCATAAAACCCAATGCTCTCGCTACGGGTGGAGAACCCGCCCAGCGACACGGTCGACAGCCCGTGACAGAGGGCGTCAAAAAAGGACATCCCCGCCAGCCAGTAGGCCAGGGTGCAGGCCACCCCCAGCGCGAAGTAGGTCACCCACAGCGTACGCGCAGTATCGGCAAGGCGGGGCGTCAGGCGCTCCTCCTTGAACGGCCCCGGCATCTCTGACTGATAGAGCTTCATGCCGCCAATGCCCAGAAGCGGCAGGACCGCGACGGCCAGCACGATGACGCCTAACCCGCCAATGAAATTCAGCTGTGCGCGGTAATAAAGGTACGACTTAGGCAGGGCGCTGACGTCCCCGATCACCGTTGCCCCGGTGGTGGTGATCCCGGAAACCCCTTCAAAGAGCGCGTCGGCAAAGGAGAGCTGCAGCCCGTCGTCCATCCAGAGTGGCATGGCGCTAATGAATGAAAACAGCAGCCAGAACAGCACGATAATGACAAACCCATCGCGGGTGCGCAGCTGTATGCCCGCGTGACGGGTTGCGCGCCAGGTTAGCCCTCCGAGAGTAAAAAAGGTTAAAAAGGTGGTCAGAAAGGCAAAGTAGGTCCGCTCTTTATTCAGCAGGGCGATAACCATCGGCGGCAGCATAGAAAGGCTGTACAGCAGAACCAGAAAACCGCAGAGATGAAGGACAACCCGCAGCTGGGATACATGTAACGAATCGTTGGGCTTCACGACAGAGCTCCGCGCAATAACACGTTCCGGGGCAAATCACCGGAAAATATAGTGAATATTATGATTCAAAATTATCAGGGCGCCGTATTTTAACGACTTCCAAGAATATCTGCCTGCTTCCGGCATCCTTTTCTTCAAATCTGGCGGATGAACAGCGTATAATCCCGCTCCTTTTGTCTATTTTTTCTTCGGAAGCATTATGAGCGCAATTTCCCTGATCCAGCCGGATCGTGACCTCTTCTCCTGGCCCCAGTACTGGGCGGCCTGCTTTGGACCGGCGCCATTCCTGCCGATGTCCCGGGAAGAGATGGACCAACTGGGCTGGGACAGCTGCGACATCATTCTGGTCACGGGCGATGCCTACGTTGACCATCCGAGCTTCGGTATGGCCATCTGTGGCCGTATGCTTGAGGCGCAGGGCTTCCGCGTGGGGATCATCTCCCAGCCTGACTGGAACAGCAAAGACGACTTTATGCGTCTGGGTAAACCGAACCTGTTCTTCGGTGTCACCGCAGGCAACATGGACTCGATGATCAACCGCTATACCGCCGACCGCAAGCTGCGTCATGACGACGCCTACACGCCGGATAACGTGGCGGGTAAACGCCCCGACCGCGCGACCCTGGTCTATACCCAGCGCTGTAAAGAAGCCTGGAAAGACGTGCCGGTGATCCTGGGCGGCATCGAGGCGAGCCTGCGCCGCACCGCCCACTACGACTACTGGTCAGATACCGTACGCCGCTCGGTGCTGGTGGATTCCAAAGCCGACATGCTGATTTACGGTAACGGCGAGCGTCCGCTGGTGGAAGTGGCGCACCGTCTGTCGCAGGGTGAACCGGTGAGCAGCATCCGCGACGTGCGCAATACCGCCATCATGGTGAAAGAGGCGCTGCCGGGCTGGAGCGGGGTGGATTCCCGCATCATTGATATGCCGGGCAAAATCGACCCGATCCCGCACCCGTACGGCGAAGATCTGCCGTGTGCCGATAACAAGCCGGTTGAGCCGAAAAAAGCGGAAGCGAAGGCTATCGTTGTGCAGCCGCCGCGCCCGAAACCGTGGGAAAAGACCTACGTGCTGCTGCCGTCCTACGAGAAGGTGAAAGCCGACAAGGTGCTCTACGCGCACGCGTCCCGTATTCTGCACCATGAAACCAACCCGGGCTGCGCCCGCGCGCTGATGCAGAAGCACGGCGAGCGCTTTATCTGGATCAACCCGCCGGCGATCCCGCTCTCTACCGAAGAGATGGACAGCGTCTTTGCGCTGCCGTACAAGCGCGTGCCGCACCCGGCGTACGGTAACGCCCGTATCCCGGCATATGAGATGATCCGCTTCTCGATCAACATCATGCGCGGCTGCTTCGGCGGCTGTTCCTTCTGCTCCATTACCGAGCACGAAGGGCGCATTATCCAGAGCCGCTCTGAAGATTCGATCATCAATGAGATCGAAGCGATTCGCGACTCGGTGCCGGGCTTTACCGGCGTGATTTCCGACCTTGGCGGCCCAACCGCGAACATGTACATGCTGCGCTGCAAATCGCCGCGCGCGGAGCAAACCTGTCGTCGCCTCTCCTGTGTCTATCCGAGCATTTGCGAGCATATGGACACCAACCATGAGCCGACGATCAACCTCTACCGCCGCGCGCGTGACCTGAAAGGCATCAAGAAGATCCTGATAGCCTCCGGGGTACGTTACGACATCGCCGTGGAAGATCCGCGCTACATCAAAGAGCTGGCGACGCACCACGTCGGTGGCTATCTGAAGATTGCGCCGGAGCACACCGAGGAAGGCCCGCTGTCGAAGATGATGAAGCCGGGCATGGGCAGCTACGATCGCTTTAAGGAGCTGTTCGATACCTATTCGAAGCAGGCGGGTAAAGAGCAGTATCTGATCCCATACTTCATCTCCGCCCACCCGGGCACGCGTGATGAGGACATGGTGAACCTGGCGCTGTGGCTGAAGCAGCGTCGCTTCCGCCTGGATCAGGTGCAGAACTTCTATCCGTCACCGCTCGCCAACTCGACGACCATGTATTACACCGGCAAGAACCCGCTGAGTAAGATTGGCTACAAGAGTGAAGAGGTGGTGGTGCCGAAAGGGGATAAACAGCGTCGTCTGCATAAAGCGCTGCTGCGCTACCACGATCCGAAAAACTGGCCGCTGATCCGTCAGGCGCTGGAAGAGATGGGTAAAAAACACCTGATCGGCTCGCGCCGCGACTGTCTGGTACCGGCTCCGACGCTGGATGAGATGCGCGAAGCGCGTCGCCAGAACCGCAATACGCGCCCGGCGCTGACCAAGCACACGCCGATTGTGCATCAGCGTTCGAACGGTGGGGCGACGATGAAGAAGCCAGCCAAACGTAAAGCGTAAAATAAACACCCCGGCAAGCCGGGGTGTTTTTTATCTATCCGCCAAACTGATCCGGATCCGGGCCTAAACGTTTACCCTTATCCAGCTTCGCAATCTCACCAAGCTCATCTTTATCCAGCCGGAAATCCCAGACGTCGAAGTTTTCGGCGATGCGCGACGGCGTGACCGATTTCGGAATGACCACCAGGCCGTTGTCGAGATGCCAGCGAATGACGATTTGCGCCGGGGTTTTACCGTATTTATCCGCCAGCTCACGGATAATCTTTTGATCAAACACCCCTTCGCCGCCCTGCGCCAGCGGGCTCCAGGACTCGGTCTGGATTTTATGCGTAGCGTTCCAGGCGTGTAACTGGCGCTGCTGCATCAGCGGGTGCAGCTCGATCTGGTTAATCACCGGCGTAACGCCCGTCTCGTCAATCAGTCGCTGCAGGTGATGAACCTGGAAGTTACAGACGCCGATGCTTTTCACCAGCCCCTCTTTCTGCAGTTCAATCATCCCTTTCCAGGCCTCAACGTAGTGGTCGATAGCCGGAACCGGCCAGTGCATCAGCCAGAGATCGACGAAATCGAGCTGGAGTTTCTCCAGGCTCTCCTCCAGCGCTTCGCGGGGGCGTTTTTGATCGTCGTTCCACAGTTTCGTGGTGATGAATAACTCATCGCGGGGGACGCCAGCGCTGGCAAGTGCCTTACCCACGCCGTCCTCGTTCTTGTATGCGGCAGCGGTATCAATAGACCGATAGCCGACTTCCAGGGCTTTATGAATGGCGGAGACGACCTCGTCGTTACCGGCTTTCCATACACCTAGCCCCAGTTGGGGCATCACGTTGCCGTCCTGCAGCTTGATTACGGTTTGGTTTGCCATTTTTCCTCCTTCAGGTGCGCATCGCCGGAGGGAGACTCCGGCGATGGGATGTGCATTAAGTCTGGACGAAATGTCAAAAAACGAAAGTCGGGAGGGCAAAAACGCTTAGCGTGCCGCTTCGTAGATGCGACGGCTGACGTCCAGCGTAATGTCGCCGTGCTCGCCCAGGTGGGTCATGCCGTGTTCTTCGAGTTTCGCCAGTAGGGCAGGGATGGAGCTGCCGTCCAGACCGTAGCCAGAGAGACGCGTTGGCACGCCCAGACCTTCAAAGAAGCTGCGGGTCGCTTCAATGGCGGCATCAATACGCGCGTCGTCAGAACCTTCGGTGATGTTCCACACGCGTTCTGCGTACTGCAGCAGTTTGGCACGCTTGGTATCCCGCTTTTCGTTCCACAGCGCAGGCAGCACAACGGCCAGCGTCTGAGCGTGGTCCAGACCGTGCATCGCCGTCAGCTCGTGGCCCAGCATATGGGTTGCCCAGTCCTGCGGCACGCCAGCACCGATCAGGCCGTTAAGCGCCTGCGTTGCCGCCCACATGACGTTGGCACGCACGTCGTAGTTTTCCGGCTCTTTCAGCGCTTTCGGGCCGTCTTCAACGAGCGTCAGCAGAATGCCTTCCGCGAAGCGATCCTGAATTTTGGCATCTACCGGATACGTTACGTACTGCTCAACGGTATGAACAAAGGCATCGACTACGCCGTTCGCTACCTGACGCGCAGGCAGGGTGTAGGTGTAAACCGGATCCAGGATGGCGAATACAGGCTGAACGTGTTCGTTCATAAAGGCCTGCTTGTCGCCGGTGGTTTTGCGGGAGATCACCGCGCCCTTGTTGGATTCAGAGCCGGTGGCTGGCAGGGTCAGCACGGAGCCCATCGGGATGGCGCTTTTGATGTCGCTCCCGCGGGTTTCAAGGATGTGCCACGGATCGATGCCGTCAGCGTAGTGCGCTGCCGCCGCGATGAATTTGGTGCCGTCCAGCACGGAGCCGCCGCCGACGGCCAGCAGGAAGGTAATGTTTTCTTCGCGGGCGATTTTCACCGCGTTCATCAGCGTTTCGTAAGACGGGTTTGGCTCGATGCCGCCGAACTCACGCACGTCCAGACCGTCCAGGGCGCTGTAAACCTGATCCAGCACGCCGGTTTTTTTCACGCTGCCGCCACCGTAGGTGATCAGTACGCGGGCGTCAGCAGGGATCTGGGCGCGCAGATCGGCGATAGCGTCTTTACCAAACAGAATGCGGGTTGGGGTGTGAAGATTAAAGTTGTTCATTGCTCGTTCCCTTTAGTGGGTGAAAAACCGTGGTGGCGCTGAGGGCGACCTGATGCTGCACATTGTGGCTGTCCGGGGCTACGCCCTCAATGCACATTCCTGCCGATGTCTTGCCCATTTCTACAGAGCGCTGGAGAAAGCGCGGAAAACGACGCACACTGTCAACGTCGAAAAACGTACCCGGAGTAACGCAAGATGAACCGTGAGGCTATCTGCCAGCAGCTCACTGCGCAGATTAAAAGACTGATAGATAAAGAAAATGGCGTCAGCGATCTGCTTCCTGACATTCGCCTGCTTTATGGCACGCAGCCCGGGACGCGCACGCCGGTGATGTACCAGCCGGGCATCGTTTTTCTCTTCTCGGGCCATAAAATTGGCTATATAAACGAACGCGTGTTCCGCTACGACACCAATGAATATCTGCTCCTGACGGTACCTTTACCCTTCGAATGTGAAACCTTCGCGACAGAGGCCGTTCCGCTGGCCGGTATTCGCGTCAACGTCGATATTCTTCAGCTGCAGGAGCTGCTGATGGAGATAGGCGAAGATGAGTTCTTCCAGCCTTCGATGGCGTCGAGCGGGATTAACTCGGCGACGCTTTCGGAAGAGATCCTCTGCGCCATTGAACGTCTGCTGGACGTGATGGAAAGGCCGCTGGACGCGCGCATTCTGGGCAAGCAGATTGTCCGCGAAATTCTCTACCATGTGCTGTTGGGCCCGGGCGGCGGGGCGTTACTGGCTCTGGTGAGCCGACAGACCCACTTCAGCCTGATAAGCCGCGTGCTCAAGCGTATCGAAAGCCAGTACACGGAAAACCTCAGCGTTGACCAGCTGGCGGCGGAAGCGAACATGAGCGTTTCGGCGTTTCACCATAACTTCAAGTCGGTGACCAGCACCTCCCCGCTGCAGTACCTTAAAACCTACCGGCTGCATAAGGCGCGGATGCTGATGATCCACGACGGCATGAAGGCCAGCGCGGCAGCGATGCGGGTGGGTTACGAAAGTGCGTCGCAGTTCAGTCGGGAGTTTAAGCGCTATTTTGGCGTCACGCCGGGAGAGGATGCGTCACGTATCAGAACGATGCAGGGTGCCTGAGGGGAAACACAGGCCGGGTAAGCGCAGCGCTACCCGGCAATTGACATCACGCGCTGCAGTACTTCTTCTTAATCACCACCGCGATGGTTCCCACCAGCCCTGCCACCAGCAGGAACATCGGTAGCACCATCAGGAAGGTCATCACCTGATCTTCGTGGTGTTTCACAAAGGGGATCATATTTAGCGCATAGCCGAGCGTCGTGACCACGCCCACCCACAGAAGGGCGCTCAGCCAGTTGAAAAACTGGAAGCGGCGGTTTGACAGACCGGAAATGCCCGCCATCGTAGGCAGAAGCGTGCGAACAAACGCCAGGAAACGCCCCGCCAGCAATGCCAGCAGGCCGTGCCTGTCGAACATGCAGGTCGCACGCTGATGATATTTATGCGGTAACTGCGCCAGCCAGCCTTTCACGACGCGAGTATTCCCAAGCCAGCGGCCCTGCAGATAGCTCAGCCAGCAGCCCAGGCTGGCTGCGGAGGTAAGAATAACCATCGTTGGCGTGAAGTCCATGACGCCTTTCCCGATTAACGCCCCGGCAAGTAAAAGCAGGCTGTCACCGGGTAAAAACGAGGCTGGCAGTAATCCATTTTCCAGAAACAGTGTTGCGAACATCACGAGGTAAACGATACCAACGATGTGAGGATCCGCCAGCGCGGCAAAGTCGTGTTGCCAGAGCGCCGCGATAATATCTTGAATAACAGCCATGGACTTTCCTGTGGAACAGCAGATATAGCGCTATTGTACTCCCTTATTCGCCTGTCGGGTTTGATCCCGGGC
The DNA here is from genome assembly GCF_024702055.1 of Enterobacter sp. HG048. Classification (NCBI taxonomy): domain Bacteria; kingdom Pseudomonadati; phylum Pseudomonadota; class Gammaproteobacteria; order Enterobacterales; family Enterobacteriaceae; genus Enterobacter; species Enterobacter sp. HG048. Next base: position 31,422 of record NZ_JANLIZ010000015.1, on the reverse strand, counting down.
GCAACTCATGCAGACTTTTCTCATTGCCGTGTCCACAAAAGCGTCCAGGGAGTACATTTTCAGCCAGCACTCTACACGATACGCTCGAACCCTGCTGCTAAATCGGCAATCAGATCGTCAACATTTTCTAAACCGATATGCAGTCGAATCAGGGTGCCGCTGAAGTCTACTTCACCGCCGGGGCGCAGAGCCGCAACCTGTTCCGGCTGATTAGGCAGGATCAGGGATTCAAAACCGCCCCACGAGTAGGCCATGCTGAAGAGAGTAAAATTATCCAGATAGCTCGCCAGCTCGTCGTTATTCAGCCGTTTTTTCAGCACGAATGAGAACAACCCGCTGCTGCCCGTAAAGTCACGTTGCCAGAATTCGTGGCCTTTACTTCCCGGTAACGCGGGATGATTTACGCGCTCAACCTGCGGATGCTGCGCCAGCCATTCGGCTACCTTCAGGCTGCTTTCATGGTGCTGACGCAGGCGAACGCCCAGCGTGCGGAGTCCGCGGCTGGTCATGTAGGCCGTGTCTGCGTCCACCATCTGGCCCATCAGGTAGGCATTTTCACGCAGCTGATCCCAGCAGCGCGCGTTGGAGACCGCCGTGCCAATCATGCCGTCAGAGTGGCCAATCAGGTATTTCGTCGCCGCCTGAATCGAGATATCAATGTCGAATTCCAGGGCTTTAAACAGCACGCCTGCCGCCCAGGTGTTGTCGATCATCACGATCGCCTCTGGCGCTTTGCTGCGTACGGCCTTCACGATGGCCGGCACGTCGTGAACTTCCATGGTGAGCGATCCCGGCGATTCCAGGAACACAATGCGCGTGTTTGGCTGAATAAGTTCGGCAATGCCTTCACCAATCAGCGGGTCGAACCAGCCGGTCGTTACGCCGAGCTTGCTGAGGATTTTGGTGCAGAAGTCCTGGCTGGGTTCATAGGCGGTGTTGGTCATCAGGATATGGTCGCCCTGTTCCACAAACGCCAGAATGGTGTTGGCGACAGCCGCCGCCCCGCACGGGAACAGCGCGCAGCCCGCGCCGCCTTCCAGCTCGCACATCGCCTCCTGCAGCGAAAAATGGGTTAGCGTGCCGCGACGGCCATAAAACAGCCCGCCTTTCGCGCGGTTGCGCGTGGCGATTTTTTTCTCCTCAACGGTATCAAACACCAGCGAGGAGGCTCGTTGAATCACGCTGTTGACCGATCCCTGCGTATATTTTTTGCTGCGTCCTGCCTGTACCAGCGTGGTATCAAGATGCTTCTTTGTCATGTTCGCCAACCCTGTTTTTATACGTCTGGACGTCCAGACTACCACGATTGGAAAAAACTGCACCCCGAGGCTTATCGAATAAGCAGAAAATATTAGCAAAAATTCGCATAAGAAATTTTTACTGCGTAAGCGCAAGGAAAGTGAGCGAAAATTACGGCACTATGCAAATACTAATGAGAACTACTATCAATTCGACGACGTTTTGATATTATTACGTTCAGATTTTGTGATTTGCGTCCTGGAGATACAGAGTGGGTAATAATTTGATGCAGACGGATCTCTCCGTTTGGGGCATGTATCATCATGCTGACATCGTGGTTAAGATTGTGATGATCGGCCTGATTCTGGCGTCCGTTGTCACCTGGGCTATCTTCTTCAGCAAAAGCGCCGAGCTGCTTTCGCAGAAGCGTCGCCTTAAGCGGGAACAGCAGCAGCTTGCAGAAGCCCGCTCTCTGGATCAGGCTTCAGATATGACCTCATCCTTCCACGCGAAAAGCCTGACCACCCTGTTAGTGAATGAAGCACAGAACGAGCTGGAACTCTCCGCTGGCAGTGAAGATAACGAAGGCATCAAAGAACGTACCGGTTTCCGCCTGGAGCGTCGCGTGGCGGCCGTTGGCCGACACATGGGACGCGGCAATGGTTATCTGGCGACCATCGGCGCGATCTCACCGTTCATCGGTCTTTTCGGTACGGTTTGGGGCATCATGAACAGCTTTATCGGCATCGCGCAGACCCAAACCACCAACCTGGCGGTCGTTGCGCCGGGTATCGCAGAAGCGCTGCTGGCGACGGCCATCGGTCTGGTTGCCGCTATCCCGGCGGTGGTCATCTACAACATTTTCGCGCGTATGATTGGCAGCTACAAAGCCACGCTGGGTGACGTTGCCGCACAGGTTCTGCTGCTGCAAAGTCGCGATCTGGATCTGAATTCCAGCTCGGTTAAGCCGGTGCACGCGGCGTCTAAACTGCGCGCAGGTTAAGAGTATGGCGATGCGTCTAAACGAAAATCTGGACGATAACGGTGAAATGCATGAAATCAACGTGACGCCGTTTATCGACGTCATGCTGGTTCTGCTGATTATCTTCATGGTGGCCGCACCGTTGGCGACGGTGGATGTGAAGGTGAATCTGCCGGCCTCTTCCAGCCAGCCCCAGCCGCGCCCGGAGAAGCCTATTTACCTGTCGGTGAAGGCGGATAAATCCATGTTCCTCGGGAACGACCCGGTGACGGCCGACTCTGTCATCCCGGCGCTGGAGCAGCTTACGGGCGGTAAGAAAGACACCACGGTCTTCTTCCGTGCGGATAAAACCGTTGATTATGAAACCATGATGAAGGTAATGGACACGCTGCATCAGGCGGGTTACCTGAAGATTGGACTGGTCGGCGAAGAGAAAGCGGCCTCGAAGTGATAAAGAAGCTGGCGAAAGCCGGCTTTTTTTATGCCTGTCGGTTTATGTGTTTTTGCTATCCGTCGGTGCAGTAGAAGAGGGTGCCAGCGCGTCCTCATCAAGCGCTACGCAGGTGACGTTTGAGGTACGGTACTCACCGTCTGACAGCTTGCGCGTCAGACGCAGGGTGGCGATTTCTCTGGCAAGCAGGTACTGATAATTGGCCTCGAGACGTCCCAGAAGCTTCTCTTTCAGTTCTGGACGCTGTTCAATGATGGCGTTCATCACGGCACCGTAAATTTCTTCTTTGACCTGTAGCGGATAAATTTCACGACGGTTCCGCCATTTCAGACGAACCAGCGTCGCCGGGATCGATACCAGGTCTTGTGTAATTCGCGTCATCTCGTCATTTTTTGTGTTTCTCAGTGCGTCGAGATTTTGCTTTAAGATAAATTCATCACTTTTTTTATCATCTAAAGTCAAATAAACGTCGTTGTTTTTAACTTCTTTCACGTTAATCTTCCCCCAGGCTGTAAAAAATTGGGTTGTTCTTTTCACGCGTAATTAAATTAAGCCAAATTTTATTGCCCGCTTCATTAATTTCTTCGGTTTTCTCGGCCATTATTTGACTGAGTTTTTGGGCATCTATTTCACCCTCAGCCTGCAGGTCATTCAGCAGGTGGACAAAGGCTTCAATTTTTATGGCGCGAAATAAGCGGTCTTTTATATGGCGATCGTGCTCTTCCAGCAACATATTTCGGGATTTGCCAGTTCGGGAAACACCAATTAATATATCGGGCTCGAAATCAGAGAGCTTTCTTTTCCCCTGAGTGAAACTGGCCTCTTTTTCTGCTTCCGTCGGTTGCTGTTCCACAGGCGTAATGTGGTACTTAGCCGGGACGAGATAGTCGGGCAGCATTTTTAATTTCCTTTAATTTCAACAGGGTGGGGTTGGTAAAGGCGTGAGATTCGTTGACAATATCATGAGGCAAATTTAAAATCAAAAAAAATGGAGCCTACCCATGAACAGCATCTTTTTTACGGTCATCACATTACTATTACTGACCGCTGGTGTGCTTTTATTGATGCAGGAGTTCAATAAAACGAAAGTGTCTAAAGACACCAGTGAACCCCCGCAACCTGAACTGATGACAAAAGAGGAAGGGGAAGACCATTTCTCTGTATTGATGAACTCCGTTACGCCTGTCTGGTACTGGCGGGTGAACCACGAATATATCGACTTTTTACACGCGACAATTAAGCGCATGAAAATGTCAGAAATTAATGATACGCCCGGACTGTTTGAGGCGCAGCGTCGCTGTAGCGATCTGAATTCAGCAGTCTATAAATATTATGACAATATCAAAAAGCGCTGCCTTAACGGCGAAAAGGTCTCTTATTCCGATCTGGACGTATTAAATTTGCGGCAGTGTTTTCGCGAGTTCAGTCTTGAAGCCTATCCTGAACTGGTGGCGCTTGTCTGGCCGGAGTACGCACGTCCCGAGGTTAACCCGGACAACGTCTGAATGACGTACCGTTGAGTTATTGCAAACAGCCAGCGCCGTTGAGATATACTGGACGCTGGTTTCTTTTGCAAACAGGACTCTATGGAACGCTTTTTTGAAAATGCCATGTACGCCTCTCGCTGGATACTGGCCCCCGTCTATTTTGGCCTCTCGCTGGCACTTATCGCGCTGACGATTAAGTTCTTTCAGGAAATCTGGCATGTTCTGCCGAACATTTTTTCTATTGCCGAAGCGGATTTGATTCTGGTTCTGCTGTCGCTGGTGGACATGACCCTGGTGGGCGGGCTGCTGGTGATGGTGATGTTCTCCGGCTACGAGAATTTTGTCTCCCAGCTCGATATCGACGAGCGTAAAGAGAAGCTCAGCTGGCTGGGGAAAATGGATGCTTCATCGCTGAAGAATAAAGTCGCCGCGTCGATTGTGGCGATCTCCTCTATTCACCTGTTACGCGTGTTTATGGACGCGAAGAACGTGCCGGATAACAAACTGATGTGGTACGTCATCATCCACCTGACGTTTGTGCTGTCTGCGTTTGTGATGGGGTATCTGGATAAGATCAGTAAGAAGTAATTCCCCTTACTTAAGCGCCCTCTCCCTGTGGGAGAGGGCCGGGGTGAGGGCATCAGACCGCACTATTTATCCGACGACTTATCCGACGACGCCTGCCACAGATTCAAAGCGCTTTCCCACTCTGCACTTATCACATCACAAATTGCATCCCTAAGCGCGGGCCTAATGATTAACGACTGCTGTGTGACCAGTGAAGCCATGCTAATTAAAAATGATCACAAAACGTTATAATTTCCCTTTTTCCTGCCGATAACGAGAGTAGTACTCGCCTCTGGGCGAACTCACCCTCACGGCAAGGAAGACTTATGAATATGCTTCGTAATTTCACGATCCGCTTCGTCATGCTGACGATTCTCGGGATCTTTTGTTTAATGTGGGCGGGCGTTGGGTTGTACAGCACCTGGGCCCTTTCTCGCGTATCAGATGGCAATGAAGTCGATCGCCAGTTGGTTAAACAGATGACGGTACTCAGCCAGGGTAACGATCAATATTTCCGCTTTGTGACCCGTCTGAGCCGCGCGATGGAAGTCAAAGCCGCAGGCGGCACGCCGGATCTCTCCTCCGCCCAGCAGGCGCTGGATAACATGGGCAAGAAACTGACCGAGATGAAAGCGATCTCCCCGGGCCCGATGGATGAGCAGATCTCATCCCGGGTGATCGGCTCCTGGCAGGCGCTGCTTGAACAGGGCGTAACGCCGCAAATGCAGCAGGCGAAGCAGGGGGATCTGGAGGGGTATCGCCAGCAGGCCAACAACGTCACCCCACCGCTGAGCCGCGCGTTCGGTGCGGCGGCTGAGGAGTTCAACAATGCCGCCGCGAAGTCGCTCGACAGCACCCGCGTGGTGGTGGACGGCCTGACAAGCATGACCCGCACGGTGATTATCGTCGCCACGATTATCGGCCTGCTGATCCTGCTCTTCACCGACCGTTACCTGGTGGCGATGCTGGTCAAACCGCTGGCTCGCATTCGCCAGCAGTTCCGCCAGATTGCCCAGGGCGATCTCAGCCAGCCCATTGAGCCGTTCGGTCGTAACTGCGTGGGGCAGCTGGTGCCTCTGCTGAGCGCCATGCAGGACAGCCTGCGCGAAGCGGTCAGCACGATTCGCTCCGGCAGTGAAAATATCTGGCGCGGCGCGACGGAAATCTCCAGCGGCAACAACGATCTCTCTTCCCGTACCGAAGAGCAGGCTGCTGCGCTGGAAGAGACGGCAGCTAGCATGGAACAGCTGACCGCCACGGTGAAACTGAACGCGGAAAGCGCGCGTCAGGCCAGCCAGCTGGCCGATGTGGCCTCAACCACCGCCAGCCGCGGCGGCTCGCTGGTGGAAGAGGTGGTGACCACCATGAGCGGTATTTCGGAAAGCTCGAAGAAAATTGCTGAAATCACCAACGTGATCAACAGCATTGCCTTCCAGACCAATATTCTGGCACTCAATGCGGCGGTTGAAGCGGCGCGCGCGGGTGAACAGGGGCGTGGTTTCGCGGTAGTGGCAGGAGAAGTGCGCAACCTGGCAAGCCGCAGCGCCAACGCGGCCAAAGAGATTGAAGGGCTGATTACCGATTCCGTTTCCCGCGTCGAGCAGGGGGCGCAGCTTGTGAGCGACACCGGCACCACCATGGATGCGATTTTACGTGACGTGACGGAAGTGACAACCATCATGAAGCAAATCGCTTCCGCCTCTGAGGAGCAAAGCAAGGGCATTTCGCAGGTCGGGATTGCCATTACGCAGATGGACGGCGTTACCCAGCAAAACGCCTCGCTGGTTGAAGAAGTTTCTGCCGCGGCGGCGGCGCTGGAGCGCCAGACCGAAGAGCTTCAGCGCTCGGTGCAGAAGTTCCGCCTGACGGCATAACGCAGCGTATAAGGCCGCCTTGTGCGGCCTTATATTATTAACGCCTTCCCCATTCAGCCCCTTCTGAAACAGCTATTCTTTTGCTAACCCTTTATGAACAGATCGTTATCTGTCATTCCTGTCCTTTCTTTCATTATTCTGATGCTGTTCTCGGTTTCTGCCAGCGCGACCCAGCAGGCGCAGGAGCGGCGTGTAGCGCGTGTTGTCAGGCGGGAAACCCGCGACGCGTCGCGGCAGGTGAAGCAGACCTGCGTGGCGAACAATAACCAGAGCAATCATGACTGCCGTCAGGACAAGCGTCAGATGAAACAGTCCGGAAGACAAAAAGCGCGGGACATTAAGTATTAATGCGGTTAACGAAAACTATCCAGGAATGAGACACGAACAATAAGCGGAGGGCGTCATCGGGAATGTGATTCATGCCGGGCAAACTCAGCGCCGCCCGGCTTTATTTATCAGTGCGTCGCTTCACCAATCAGCGCACCCGTGCCCGCACCAACGGCTGCACCTTTCAGCACGCTCTTGCCGGTAACCGCCGCGGCGCCAGCGCCTAGGGCTGCACCTACCGCGCCGCCCTTACGCGCGGCTTTACCTTTGCCGCCATTTTTGAACATGGCACCGGTGCCTGCGCCCACGACGGCGCCGCCAACGGTTGATTTCAGATCTTTGCCCGTGGCCGCACCAATGGCCGCGCCTGCTACCGCGCCGGCGGCAGTTTTGTCGATTGCCATTCCCGAGGTGGAAAAAATGAGGGCGCTGATAACCAGCGTTGTTTTAATAAGTTTCATAACAGATCCTTTGTGACTGCTGTCGGTTGAGACATGGTATCTCACGCGAGAAAAACGTCCAGATAGTGCCAGCAATACCGGCTTAACCTTTAAGCTAATCATGCCCTGAACAAGGATCTCAGTTGCCGGGCGGGGACCCGCCCGGCGGAACATTACGCCTGACGCTTATCTTCCGTATTGGTATCGAAGTCGCTCGCCGCGTGGCGCTCGTGGAGCTGCTCGTTCAGCTCGCCGCTGGTGCGGTTAACGATACGGCCGCGCTTAACGGCATGGCGATTCGCCACGTCTTTCGCCCAGCGCTGCACGTTCGTGTACTTCTCTGCGTCGAGGAACTCGGCGGCGTTATAGACGCTGCCCAGCGCCACGCAGCCGAACCACGGCCAGATGGCGATATCCGCGATGGTGTACTCCTCACCCGCCACGTAGCGGCCGCGCGCCAGCTGTTTATCCAGCACGTCGAACAGGCGTTTGGCTTCCATGGTGAAGCGGTCAATCGCGTATTCAATTTTTACCGGCGCGTAGTTGTAGAAGTGGCCAAAGCCGCCGCCGAGGAACGGCGCTGCGCCCTGCAGCCAGAACAGCCAGTTCAGGGTCTCGGTGCGTCCAGCCGGATCTTTCGGCAGGAAGTGACCGAATTTCTCTGCCAGATAGAGCAGGATATTGCCGGATTCAAATACGCGCGTTGGCGGGTTCGTGGAGTGGTCACGCAGCGCCGGTATTTTCGAGTTCGGGTTCACGTCTACAAACCCGCTGGAGAACTGATCGCCCTCGCCGATGCGGATCAACCATGCGTCATACTCCGCACCCGTCACGCCCAGCGCCAGCAGCTCTTCGAGCATGATCGTCACTTTCTGGCCGTTCGGTGTTCCGAGAGAGTAAAGCTGCAGCGGGTGGGAGCCCACGGGCAGATCTTTCTCATGGGTCGCGCCGGAAATCGGGCGGTTGATGTTGGCGAACGCGCCGCCGCCGTTCTTTTTCCATTCCCACACTTTTGGTGGCTGATACGTGTTGTCTGACATGTTGGCCTGCCTTTTGAGTGATGTGTTGAGGCAGTGTAGCAGGAGATTTGTGAACCGTTTAACGTTGCGAGCGCAATCAATTAACCGCTATTCCTTCTGGCGCTTATATATAACAAATCCGGCATAAGCTTAATCGAAAATCGCATTTTCATAATTAATGCGAAAACCGATAAAGCTGAATATGATGCTTCAACATAAATAAAAAATGCAGTAATAAACACTTTATAAGGCAAGGAGTTAGTGAGATGCGCAAGCTTCTGTTATCGGCAGTGGTCGTTTCGCTCGCGTTAGGCCTGGCGGGCTGTGATGATGCGAAAAATAAAGAGACAAATACGCCCTCAGCGGCAAAAAGCGGCGCGCCGAAAGAGGGCGGTTCGCTAATTATTGGAATTACCTCCGGCGACCCGTTAGCCGTTAATCCGCTCTATGCCAGCGACCGTACGACGTTAACGATCATGCAGGCGCTCTATGCCCCGCTGTACAGCTTTAATAACGGCAACATTGAGTGGGGCCTGGCGGAAAGCCTGACGCCCTCCGCCGACAACCTGAGCTATACCCTGACGTTAAAACCCAACCTCAAATGGCAGGACGGCCAGCCGCTGACGGCGGACGACGTGGTCTTTACGTTCAATAAGCTGCTGGATGCCAAACAGCACAGCTTCTTTCGCAGCATGTTTACCTGGGGCGACAAGCCGGTACAGGTGAGCAAGGTGGATGAGCGCACCGTTAAGCTCACCTTACCGCAGGTCAGCGCGGCCTTTACCGGCACCCTGGTACAGATCTACCCGATCCCGCAGCACGTGTTCGCCGGTGAAGGCGACCTGGAAAAGAGCAGCAAAAACGATGCGCCGGTCGGCTCCGGGCCGTTCAAATTTAAGGAGTATCGCGCCGGGCAGTATTACGCCCTGACCCGTTTTGACGATTACTGGAACGGCAAAGCGAAGCTTGATTCGGTCACCTACCGTTTCGCCAAAGACAGCAACGCCGCCAACCTTGCTCTGCAAAACGGGGAAATCAACCTCAAGATGGTTGACCCGCAGGATGTGAACCGTCTGAAAAATACCGGTAAGTTTGACTTCGTGGTCTATCCGGAAGGTCGTCTGGCCTACATGACGTTCAACCAGAACGTGCCGGTGATGAAGAGCAAAGCGCTGCGCCAGGCCATCGCGTATGCCATCAACAAAGACGAGCTCACCCAGACCGCCTTTACCTCGCTGGACTACGCTAAACCGGCGACCTCGTTCCTGACGCCAGATACGCTTTACAAGACGGATGACGTTGAACAGTACAAATTCGATCTGCAAAAAGCCAAAGAGCTGCTGAAGACGTCCGGCGCGCCGGACAATCTCAAGCTGCGCCTGGCGTATGTGAACACCAACAAAACCCAGGAGAGCATGGCGCTTTATATTCAGCAGGCGCTGAAGGGCATTGGGGTGAACGTGGAGCTGATGCCGCTGGACTCCAACGCCATGTCTCAGCGCAGCCTTGATATGAACAACACCGCGTGGGAGCTGAACCTGGGCGGCTACATCATGGGCTCCGAGCCGGACGGTTACAAATCGCTGTTCATGAGCAACGAAGCCTATAACTACGCGCACTACAAAAATCCGCAGTTTGATGCCCTGTGGGATAAAGGCGCCGTGGAAACCGACGCCGCAAAACGGGCCGATATCTATAAGCAAATTCAGCAGACCGTGGCGAACGACATGACCTACTACCCGATTGCCTACACCAATGCGACCGTCGCGGTGGACAAGCGTTTCGGCGGCACCCAGGAAGCAGAGCCGAAACCGGTCTATCTGTTCCAGGATCTGTCAAAAATCTATCAGAAATAAGTGATTGCCCCGACCGTCGGGTCGGGGCCTTGGTAAGGGCATGTCGTGAACACACTTCTCACGCGTCGGCTGCTGCAGCTGCTGCCGATGCTGTTTTTTATTTCACTGGTGGCGTTTCTGCTGGTCAAGCTCGCGCCCGGCGATCCGGTGGCGGCGTACATTACGCCGCGTATGGCCCCGGAGGATATCGAGCGTATTCGCCAGAGCCTGGGGCTGGATAAGCCGCTGGTCACGCAGTACGTCCTGTGGCTGAAAAACGTCCTGCAGGGCGATCTCGGCTATTCGCTGATCTACCACCGCCCGGTGCTGGAGATGATTGGCGAACGCATTCCGGCCACGCTGGGGCTGATGGGCGCGTCGCTGCTGATGGCGATCGTGCTGGCGATCCCGCTGGGCCTGCTGGCCGGGGCATTTAAGCACCGCTGGCTGGATCATCTGCTCAATATATTCGCCTATATCGGCATTTCTGTTCCGATATTCTGGTTCGGCATTTTGCTCATCACCGTTTTTGCCGTGCAGCTTAACTGGTTCCCCAGCATGGGGATGCGCACCATCGGCATGGAGGATAATGCGCTGGACGTGCTGCGTCATGTCGTGCTGCCGTGTATTGCCCTCACGTTCTACAACCTCTCCAGCTACGTGCGCTACATCCGCTCCAACACCATCTCGCAGCTCTCGGCCGACTACGTGCAAACCCAGCTTGCCTACGGCGCGACGCGTTCCAGTATTCTGTTTCGGCACGTTCTGAAAAACGTGCTGCTGCCGGTGATCACCCTGTTCGGCCTGTCGTTCGGAGAGCTGATTGTGGGGGCCTATGTGACGGAAAGCGTCTTCTCCTGGCCGGGGATGGGGCTGCTCGGGATCCAGTCGATCGCCTCGCTGGATTACCCCCTGATTATGGCGATCATCATGCTCTCGTCGATGATGCTGATCGTCGGTAACCTGATCGCCGACGTGCTTTATCGCTTCGCCGATCCCCGCATTCGTACGCTGAGGTAACCCGGATGAGCAGACGCTGGCAGCAGGTTCGTCACCAGCTGCGCCGCAACCGTCCGGCGCAGTTCTCCCTGTTTGTGCTTTTTATTTTCGTCGTCGCCGCGCTCTGTGCGGGGTTAAGCCCGTACGATCCGGATCGGATGTCGCTCGGCGCGCGCACGTTGCCGCCGGATGCCGCGCACTGGTTCGGCACCGACGAATACGGCCGCGACTACTTCACCCGCGCGCTGTATGGCGGCCAGATCTCCCTGATGGTCGGTTTTCTGGCGATGCTCTTTTCTACGCTTATCGGCACGGTGGTGGGAACGGTGAGCGGCTATTTTGGCGGCTGGCTGGATAACCTGATGATGCGCGCCGTGGATATCCTGATGGCCATTCCGGCCTTCTTCCTGCTGCTGGTAGTGAATGCTTACCTCAAGCCGGGCGTGGATAACATCATTCTGATTATCAGCCTGCTGACGTGGATGAACATGTCGCGTCTGGTGCGTGCTGAAACCCTGTCGGTGAAAGAGCGCGAGTACGTGCTTTATGCCCGCGCGTCGGGGGAGCATCCGCTGCGCATCATCGCGCGCCACATCATTCCCGGCGTGCTGCCGACCATTATCGTGGCGGCCACGCTCAATATCGCCTCGGCCATTCTGATGGAGTCGACGCTCAGCTTCTTAGGGCTGGGCGTGCAGGCGCCCGCGGCGTCGTGGGGAAGCATGCTTAACAACGCGCAGTCTTATATAGGCGAAGCGTCGTGGCTGGCGATGTTCCCCGGCATTCTGATCCTGCTGACGGTGTTCAGCTTTAACGTGCTCGGCGATGTCTTCCGTACCGCCTTTGAGCCGGGAGCGAATCGCGATGAGTAACTTATTAGCGCTTGAGGACCTGCAAACCACGTTCCGCACCCGCGAGGGCGAGGTTCACGCGGTGCGCGGCGTGAGCTTTCAGGTTCAGCCGGGGGAACTTGTCGGTATCGTCGGCGAGTCGGGCTGCGGGAAAAGCGTCACCTGCAAGTCGATTATCCAGCTTCTGGGGAGCAACGGACGGATCGCCGGCGGCAGCATCCGCTTCCAGAATGAGGATCTGGCGCAGAAAACGCCCGCGCAGATGCGCGCCATTCGCGGCAACGAGATCGCGATGATTTTTCAGGATCCGATGACCGCCCTGAACCCGGTGCTGACCATCGGCAAGCAGATGGCAGAGATTCTGATGCGCAACAAAGGGCTGACAAAAAAAGCGGCCAAAGCGGCGGCAATCGCCATGCTGGAACAGGTGGGGATTGCCGAGGCGGAACGCCGATACGACCAGTATCCCCACGAGTTTAGCGGCGGGATGCGACAGCGGGTGATGATCGCCATTGCGCTCTCCTGCAACCCTAAGCTGCTTATTGCCGATGAGCCGACCACCGCGCTGGACGTGACCATTCAGGCGCAGATCCTGCGCCTGCTGAAAAGTCTGCAACAGCAGACCCGGACCGCGATTTTGCTGATCACTCACGATCTCGGCGTGGTGGCGCAGGTCTGCAGCCGCGTGGTGGTGATGTACGGCGGGCTGGTGATGGAGGAGGGGAGCGTGGAGGACATTTTCTATCGCCCTGCGCATCCTTACACCCGGGGTCTGCTGGCCTCGCTGCCGCGCCCGGATGAGGTGAATCAGCGTTTATCTCCCATTGAAGGCTCGCCGCCTGGCCTGCTGAATCCGCCGCCGGGCTGCCCGTTCGCGGAACGCTGCCCGAAGCGCATGCTCCAGTGCGAACAACAGCCCGCCTTTTACGCCGTCGGAGAGGGCCATCGCGCCGCCTGCTGGCTATGGGCCGACAAGGAGATTCAGGCATGAATGAACAACAGGCGCCCTTAGTGAGCGTGCGCGATCTGCGCAAGCACTATCAGCTTAACGGCGGTTTGCTGCGTAAAGGCGTGGCCGTGAAGGCGGTTGACGGCGTGAGCTTTGATATCCAGCCCGGCGAGACGTTTGGCCTGGTGGGGGAGTCCGGCTGCGGAAAATCCACCCTCGGGCGCGCCATCCTGCGCCTCTTCGATATCACCTCGGGTGAGATCCACTTCGCCGGACAGGCGATCGCCCACGCCCGCGAAAAAGAACTCAAGCCGCTGCGCAAGCGGATGCAGGCGATTTTTCAGGATCCCTACTCCTCGCTCAACCCCGGTATGACGGTGCGACAGCTGGTGGCCGAGCCGATGCAGATCCACGGTTACAGCCGGGAAGAACAGCGGGAACGTACGGAAACGCTGCTCTACAAGGTGGGGCTGAAGCACGAACACCTCGAACGGTTCCCGCATGAGTTCAGCGGCGGGCAGCGCCAGCGCATCAGTATCGCCCGCGCGTTGTCGGTGCATCCTGAATTCGTGCTGTGCGACGAGCCGCTCTCGGCGCTGGACGTCTCGGTGCAGGCGCAGGTGGTGAATATTTTGCAGGATCTGCAGCAGGAGCTGGGGCTAACCTATCTGTTCATCGCCCACGATCTCTCCATGGTTCGGCATATCTCCAGCCGCATTGGGGTGATGTATCTCGGCAAACTGGTGGAGGTGGCCCCGGCGAATGAACTGTATCAGCATCCGGCGCACCCTTATACCCGTGCGCTGCTGGCGGCGGTTCCCCAGCCCGACCCGCGCATCCGCAATCTCGAAGACGCCACCCTGCGCGGCGACATTCCCGGCCCCACGTCCGTGCTGCCGGGCTGTAAGTTCTGCAGCCGCTGCCCGCACGCCATGCCGGTTTGCCAGACGCAGGAGCCTGCCATGCAGGAGATTGCGCCAGGGCATTTCGCGGCGTGCTGGCTGTTTAACATGTCATTAATGCACCGCGCAGGTGTATGATAAACGCTCCTCTGTCAGGTTAATTACAACGTGCAGACGACGACAACCCTTAAAAAATTGCCGCCTGCCTGTTTTAGGTTGGATACATGCGTAAAGGAAAGTTAAGCAGTGATGCGCCATTCGGGACATTGTTAGGCTATGCGCCCGGTGGCGTGGCGATTTACTCTTCAAATTACGGCAGTCTGGACCCGCGCAGCTACCCGCAGGACGCGGATTTTCGCAGCTATATCGGCAACGAATACATGGGCCACAAGTGGCAGTGCGTTGAGTTTGCCCGCCGTTTCCTTTTTCTCAACTATGGCTTCGTGTTTACCGACGTCGGCATGGCGTGGGAAATCTTCTCCCTGCGCTTTTTGCGTCAGGTGGTGAACGATAACATTCTGCCCCTTCAGGCTTTTGCCAACGGTTCAAAACGCGCGCCGCGCGCCGGGGCGCTGCTGATCTGGCAAAAGGGCGGCGAGTTTCACGAGACCGGCCACGTGGCGGTGATCACCCAGCTTCTCGACGATAGGGTACGTATTGCGGAGCAGAACGTGATTCACTCCCCGCTGCCGCTCGGGCAGCAGTGGACGCGCGAGCTGCGTCTGAGCGTGGAGAACGGGTGTTATACAATTCATGACACCTTCAACGACACGGAGATTCTCGGCTGGATGATCCAGACCGAAGACACGGAACACAGCATTCCCCAGCCGGAAATCGACGGCGAACTGCTGAAAATCAGCGGCGCGCGGCTGAAAAACAAACGTCAGTTCGACGGAAAATGGCTTAACGAAAATGACGCGCTACAGCAGGCGTATATCCGCGCCAACGGCCATGTGATCAACAAAGATCCCTGCCAGTACTTCACCATTACCGAAAGCGCCGAGCAGGAGCTGATCAAGGCCACCAACGAACTGCATCTGATGTACCTGCACGCGACGGACAAGGTGCTGAAAGACGACAGCCTGCTGGCGCTTTTCGACATCCCGAAAATCCTCTGGCCGCGCCTGCGCCTCTCCTGGCAGTGGCGTCGCCACCATATGATCACCGGTCGTATGGATTTCTGCATGGATGAGCGCGGCATTAAGGTCTACGAGTACAACGCGGATTCCGCCTCCTGCCATACCGAGGGCGGGCTGATTCTCGAAGAGTGGGTGAAAAACGGCTATCGCGGCAACGGGCATAACCCGGCGGAAGGGCTGCTTGAAGAGCTGACCGGGGCGTGGAAACACAGCCACGCGCGGCCGTTCGTCCACATCATGCAGGACAACGATGTCGAAGAGGACTATCACGCGCTCTTTATACAGCGTTCGCTGATGCAGGCCGGGTTCGAGACCAAAATCCTGCACGGGCTGGGGGCGCTCAGCTGGGATGCCGCCGGACAGCTGATTGACGACGAAGGTCGCCACGTCAACTGCGTGTGGAAAACCTGGGCGTGGGAAACGGCGATAGAGCAGATCCGCGAGGTGAGCGAAACCGAATACGCCGCCGTGCCGATTCGCACCGGACATCCTAAGGGCGAGGTGCGCCTGATTGACGTCCTGCTGCGCCCGGAGGTGCTGGTCTTCGAACCGCTGTGGACCGTGATTCCCGGCAACAAGGCGATTCTCCCGGTTCTGTGGCAGCTGTTCCCGAATCACCGTTACCTGCTCGACACCGATTTTGAGGTTAACGATCTGCTGAAGCAGACTGGCTACGCAGCCAAGCCGATTGCCGGCCGCTGCGGCAGCAATATCGATCTCATCAGCGCCCAGGACGAACTGCTGGATAAATCCAGCGGCAAGTTTGTCGACCGCAAGAATATCTACCAGCAGCTGTGGTGCCTGCCGAAGGTCGACGGCAAGTACATACAGGTTTGCACCTTCACCGTGGGCGGGAACTACGGCGGCACCTGTCTGCGCGGCGATGACTCGCTGGTGGTGAAGAAAGAGAGCGATATCGAGCCGCTGATTGTTGTTAAAGATAAGTAGTTCACACCCGCAATATAAAAGCCCCCGCAGGGTCTCCTGCGGGGGCTTTTCGCTACTGTTCTTCCTCTTCCTGCTGCTCGCTTACCTTCAGATCGATGATGCGGCCAATCTGGTCATGGTACACCGTCAGCAGGTTGTACTGGCTCATCTCGGAGATGATCTGCGGTGAAACGTTAAAGCTGCGGGCCAGCTCCTCCTGGTGAAAATAGCCCGGCTGGCGCCGTCTCACGTTGGCGCGGCGGCGGTTGTACTGATACCACAAAATCAGCAGCCAGCCGTTAAGCGCGGCGAACAGCAGGTAGATCAACACCGTATTAAAGGACGCGATAATCACGCCCCAGCGGTGGTCGCTCTCATCGGTTAGCTGCATCCACAGACGGGCATACAGGAAAAACAGAAATCCTCCCCACGCCACCAGCGTCAACGCTGCATCGAAAAGACGCGGCAAGAGCCGATGCTCGGTCAAAATTAAGGTATTTTCGTTCATTAAATGCTCCCTTTTCCTCGATCCGGACTGATCCAGCGAGCGCGGGCGCGCTGGCGTTTAAGCATGACTTTTGGAAATGCGACGAGGGTGGTGAACAGGCCGATCATCCAGTACACCATCGGGAACCAGATCACCCAGAAAAGCGATCTGGCCACTTTTCGTTCATAGCGCCGCTCGATGTACAAGCTGACCAGGAACTGCAGCAGGCACATCACGCCCAGCAGCAGGCCGGTAAACTCCGGTGGAAAAAGGCTCTCCACGGTTAGCCTGGCGGGAACAGGCGCGACATGGCTGAGGAGGAATAGCAGCACCGTCACCGCGTACGCGAAGGCCCACAGCGTTGACAGCGCGTACTCCAGAAACAGCGGCCACATGCGGTGATGCTCCCAGCGCACAATCCTGCGAAGGTTGACCAGAAACACCTCCGCGCCCCCCTGGGCCCAGCGCAGACGCTGTTTCCACAGGCCCTTCAGCGTCTCAGGCATCAGGATCCAGCACAGCGCCCGCGGCTCAAAAAAGATATCCCAGTGGCGCAGCTGAAGCTTCCAGCTGATGTCGATATCTTCGGTGATCATGTCCGGACTCCAGTACCCGACGTCCGCCAGCGCCTGTCGGCGAAACGCGGCGATGACGCCGGAGACGGTAAAGACCCGGCCATAGATCCGCTGCGTCCGCTTGATGAGCCCAATAATGGATGAGAACTCGCCCACCTGAATGCGGCCAATCAGCGTGGAGCGCGTGCGAATACGCGGATTCCCGGTAACCGCGCCGACGTGGGGGTACTGAATCAGCGGTGCCACCAGATAAGCGGCGGTATCGCGGTCGAGCAGGGCGTCGCCGTCAATGCAGACCAGCAGATCGCCCCGCGCCGCCGCGGCTCCGGCCTTGAGCGCCAGCGCTTTCCCCTGGTTCTCCGCGAGGTTAATCACCCGCAGGCGCGGCTGTTCCAGCGCCAGCTCCTGCAGAACCTGCGCGGTGTTGTCAGAAGACCCGTCGTTGATGGCGATAACTTCTATATTTTCATACCGCTGATCCAGCGCGGCGCTGATGGTCTCCCGGGCATTTCGTCCCTCGTTGAAACAGGGGATAAGAATGGAGATGAGCGGCTCACCCGCGAGCGTCGGGGCGAGCGTGTCTTTATCCCACGACCAGTGGCGTTCAAGCTGAAACCAGAAATAGAGGCCGCCTGTTATCCAGAGTACCGACATGAACAGCGGCCAGAAGAACACAAAATCCAGAATCAGTTCGCCGGTAAAGAGGGCGGCCACGCCTAACGGCAACCCGAATACCAGACATAAAATAGAGAAGGCGATAATGCGATCAGTCATTGTCAGGGTACCAGTACGAAGAAAATTCAGGCCTGATGCGTGAGATATCAGGTTGATTGTTGATGAAGTCGTCGGGGTAGTAACCGTAGTTTTTGACGCCGTTCAGCTGGAGCACGCGCATCCACTGCGCAAGCTGGCTGTCGGCAACGGCGCGCTGCGGTTTCTGGTCCCAGTCCCTGGCCTGCAGCTCGAAAATCGTTTTATCGAGCGCGCCGGGGCGTGCGGCGACCGCGTTAACCAGACGCGTCAGCCAGGCATCACTTTCATCTGCCGGGACGGACTCCATCAGCGGCATGGCCATCGGTACCGTCCAGTCATACTCCGCCAGAAAATCATCAAGATTCTGCGCGAACCACGCTTCGCTTTCGGGCTGCAGAATGGGTAAGGCGAACATATTGCGCGCGGTTTTTATCTGCGGGCCACGGATATGCTTCACCGCCAGGCTCAGGGCGTGGGTAAGTCCGATAAGCGTCTGGCTTTTCTGACGCGTGGTGTTCTGACCGGCATCGTCCATGTCCGTCAGCGCCGCATCGTCATGGAACAAAATCCCGTTGAAGCTGGCATAGCGGGCCAGATCTTCATAGATGTCCGTCACCTGCTGGCGCACCTGCGGGTCCCACGGGGAAAGCCGGATATAGGGTTCGGTGGCTTCGCGCAGCTCGCCGGTTTGACGATCCCTGCGCTGCACGCGCGGCAGGGAAGGATTGAGATCGAACGAGAGCACCGGCATCCACGCGAAGACTTTCACGCCCGCGCGGGTTTGCAACTGCCAGGAGACAAAATTAAAAAGATCTGCACGGACCGGCAGCCGGCGGTTGGGGAAATAGAGCGCCTTGATCCTGCCGTCGCCCTGCGGGTCGGCAAACGCCTGCAGGAAAACATGGCTGATCTTCATGTCGTAGACCCGCTGGATCAGCTTGTTGATGTTTTGAGTCTGCTGGGCCGGATCGGGATCGTAAACGTAGTCGAGATCGACGTGCATGACGCGCACGGGATCGCGCTCCTGAACCTGGCTGACCGTGCTGGCAAACGCCTTGAGCGAGGGATTTCCGGCGATCAGCAGACGGGGGATGTTGCCCAGATCCTGCACGTTCCCCAGCCCGTCCTCAAGGGTAAAGGCCAACTGATAACCCTGCTGTCT
This sequence comes from Enterobacter sp. HG048, assembly GCF_024702055.1. Classification (NCBI taxonomy): domain Bacteria; kingdom Pseudomonadati; phylum Pseudomonadota; class Gammaproteobacteria; order Enterobacterales; family Enterobacteriaceae; genus Enterobacter; species Enterobacter sp. HG048. The sequence continues at coordinate 12,457 of NZ_JANLIZ010000015.1, read as the reverse complement.
GGCGATAGCGAGCGACGTACCGTTAGCGGCGCCGTAGGGCCAGACCCAGGCGCGCGGCGCTTTGCCCGTCACCTGCGTGATTTTTTCAGTCACTTTGCGAACGTCATCGCCGATCCGCTGGCTGAACTGCCGATCGGTTTCATAGCGACCCGTCGCGCTGTCATAAAAGCGATTGGCGATCGCCGGCTCGCGGCTGCCCTGCGGGTTGCCCGGAATGCCGGAATGCGAAGCCCAGGTATGCGATCCGATCTCAATCAGCGGGGACCGGCTGAGCTCGCGCACCATGTCCCACGTCGCGAAGCGATCCCGGGGCGTCATCAGGCCGCCGAAGTTAACTTTTTGTTTCGCTGGCGTATCGACCCAGCTGCCCACCGGTGCCCACAGCGCAGGAACGTTCCAGGCCTGAAGTAGCGGCCAGACGCGGGTGTAAAAGCTGCTGTAGCCGTCGTCAAAGCTGAGAAGAACGGCTTTTGGCGGCAGCGTTTTTTTCCCGTCATGGGCATCCAGAATGTCCTGCACGCTGATGGCATGGTAGCCGTTGTGCAAAAGCCAGCTTATCTGCTCGTTTAACGCGCTGGTGCGGACGGAGAGATAGCGCTGATCGGCGGCATCGTCTTCTACATCGTGGTAGGCCAGAACCAGAAACTGGTTCTTCGGCCAGGGTTTGCTTGCCTCCAGCTGCGGCCGATCTTTGGGCGCAATGAACGAGATCGCCTGCGCGCAGACATTTGCGCTGAGGCAGAGCCAGCCGAGGAGTATCAGGCTCACGGAAAAACGTGTGTTCAGCATATTCATCCTTAAAAGCGTAAAGTCGCGTCAAACGTGACGGAGAGGTTGCTCTCGCGTTTGCCGTCATAAGGGCGCTTGTCCCAGTTCAGCATCACGCCGGTATCAATAACGTTGTTCCACTGGACGCGCTGTCCGTAACCCAGCAGGGCGATGGCGCCAGCGGACTGATTTTTCTGCCAGTAGCTGCCGCCTCCCGCCACAAACTGCTGGCTCCAGAGGGTGTCGTAATGGCGGACCATCTCATGGTCAACGGCCAGGGCGGCCGTCACGGACAGATCCCGCGCCGGGTTGTAATAGAGCGTGTCGCGCAGGCTGTTTTTACTGGCGGCGATCCCCGGCTCGAGATCCAGCGTCAGGGACGGGGTCTGCCAGAGACGCTCCTTGCCCGTGAGGGTGTATTCCTGGCGACGGTTATGGTCGGAGAATCGGCTGAGGGCGGCGCTGAACTGGTACTCACGCCGCTCGTTTTGATACCAGCGCACCCCGCCTTCCCCCCTGTTGGCGCTAATTCCGTTACGTAACGCTCGCAGGGGCGTGGTGCGCGACAGGCGTTCCAGGCTGCCGCTGACCTGCCAGCTATCGCTCACAAAATAGGTTGTTGAGAGTCGAGCACCCGGCTTGTTTTCACCGTGATAGCGGTTGCTGGAGAGCTCGGCTTCAAGCTGAAGATCGCGTGGCCGCCATTCGACGCCGCCCAACAGGTGCCGGCTGGTGCCTTTGCCCTCATCGAAATTACCCTCTGCATAGCGGGTACCGGCAAACAGCCGCCATTTGTCTGCCAGAGGCGGGCCATAGAGCGTGGCGTCCCAGTTGAGGTCGTGCGTCCCGCTGACGGGGTTATCGGAGTGCAACCCCTTGCTCGCGTTGAGGCGCAGCTCGGACATATGGTGGACGGTGCGGAGCCTGTCGAGACGCCATGCGCTGCGGTCGGCTGGCGCGCGGGCAAGCACGTCGTCGGCCAGTAAATCCATTTGCCGCCACTCCTGCAGATCCATGGCGACGTAAGCCTGCTGCTGCTCAAGCTCCAGATTCGAGGGCTCCAGCGCCTCCGCCTTTTTCAGCTTTTGCTCGGCCGCGCGCGGCAGGCCCCGCGCCTGAAGCAGGGTGGCGTAGTCAATCTGTAACCCCTGATTGCCCGGCGCCGTTGTCGCCAGATGGTGCGCCAGCTTTTCGGCTTCCGGCAGGGCATTCGTCGCCAGCAAATAGTTAAAGCGGAGCGACTGTCCGGTAAGCCACCGATCGTTCGGCTGAGGGGTAGGGGAGCCGAAATCGTAGCGGGTCCAGGGGGCATTATGGGTCTGGCGCTCAGCATATCGGCGGGCGGATTGATAATCTCCCGTATCCAGCCAGGCGTAGAAAAGCGCGTGCTCCTCGTCCTGCGGGTCGGAAGCGTATTGTGGGTAGCGTTGCAGAAGCGCGAAGGCGGCGGCCGCATTTTTCTCCTGCAGATACGCGGAGATGACCCAGCCGATTGCCCAGCCCGGCACCGGATGCTGGGCTGCCGTAAGATCCTGATATTCGCTAATCACCTGTGGGTAATCAGCATGGGCGTACAGCGCGCCAAGCCTGTCGATACGCGCAAGGACGACGTCTTCCGCCGCCTGCGGCTCGTTTTGCCAGCGGGAAAGCAGGGCGTCGTAACGATTCAGCGCAGATTGCGCAAGCTGCAGGCGTTCCTTTTCTGTTCTGCCGGGCACATCGGCAAGGCGAACCCGTTCGGCGGCGGCATTACGTTCAAGACGGCGACGCTCCGCGGGGGGCAGCGTAACGCTTTGTGAAAGCTGGAGCGCGGGGGTGTTCACCCGGCTATCCGTTAGCGCGTCGATCAGCTCGCTGAGGAGCGCTTTATTCTCAGGTGCGATATTCAGCGCGCGCGTGTCTGCCAGAAGCCGATCCCAGCTTTTTCCCTGGCGTAACCAGACATACGAGAGCGTCTGGAGATGCGCCTGAGAGGGATTTTCCGCTACCAGCCGTTGGGCTTCCTGCAGGGCAAGCGTGTCCATGCGGGCATCGGCGAGAGTTTTGATGTAGCCGATACGATAATCGTCGTTATCCGGCGCAAGGCTACGTGCCTCTTTCCAGCGCGCCAGGGCCGGCTGCCACGCTTTTTTATTCCGCCAGGATTGCGCGACGGCAGCAACGCCGCGGGCGGGCAGCGGCATATAAATACCGTAACGCTGCCAGACCTGAATAACCTCGTCATCATGACCTGCCCAGGACGCAACCTGTAACCAGTCCGCAACGTGTTCTGGCGTCAGGGCATGCTGCTGCTGATAACGATGAAGATAATCGAGAAACGGTGAGTAATTACCGTTTCTCGCCTGTTGAATCTGTTGCTCATAAACGGATTCAGTAGCCTGAGCCAGAACAGGAAAGAGGAATAACAGAAACAATAATGTTGGGGTGCGATAAAAGAATAACGTATTGAAGCGAAGCGATCTTTCCATATCTATTTGCCATTTGTTTATCATGAATCCATTGCATAACACGGCCGCCTTTAAACTCAGCGTTAAAGGCCATAAATGAGAACATTAAATCTGAATGCAGTAACGTTATGGGGTACTTACCTAAAGGTAATTATGGTTCCTTATCTCAGTGGACTGGGTGAAAGCTAATGTACACCTGATATGTTGCCGGATAAATATGTTGAAATGGGGGTGTGTTGTTTTGAGATAATTCTGTATCGAGTGGTTTTTGGCGGTTTTATTGAAATGATTGGTTATTTGTAAGTGATTGATACATAGGTTTTTTATTTATATTGTGACAGCTTTGTATATATTTCTAATGTGGTTTACCCGCCTCAATTAAAGTACTTTCTGGTACATGTTTGGGAAGTTTCATGACAAAAATTCTTAATGTTTAGGGAAGTGACTTTTCTGCGATTGTTTTTTATTTATAATTAATGGCAGCCATTGAATGATAGTCTATAGGAAGTCTTACTCATCAATGTCTGTATTGAGGGATGTCCAAAGCCAGAATACATTTATCGTTAATATAACAGCGCTATAAAACGAAGGCGGCCTTCTTTGCGAGGGATCGTTCTTGCTTTAATCTAAAAGGGATGGTTAGTGGCAACTTCAATAGTGTTAGTGACTCAGGATCGCTACCTTGTCAGGGGGATGCGGATATTTTTTCCGGATATTATCCTGCTCGACTCGATTGACAGAAACATATTTGATAACGGTGCAGATGAATATTCTGTATTGATTGATAGTCGTTGTCCGCTCCGTTTATATGATTACCTGATACGCCATCCGGCCAGAACGAAAAAAACAATCTGCTGCGTTATGCTTGATATGCGACACCGCGAGGAGAATCTGCTCAGTATGAAGCTGTTTATGAACACGTCGCTGACCGCGCCGGATATGGCGTCGTTATTTAACCTGGTGCTCAATATGAAGGGCCGGCGCCTGACCACGAAGTGGCTGCTTAACTTACGGCTTAGCACGCACGAAGCGATCATGCTGCGGTTGCTGAGGGCAGGGATGTCGATGGAAGCCATTGCCGATGAGCTAAATACGTCGGTCAAAAGCCTCTATCGCAAACGAACGGCGCTCTCGGAACGCCTGGGGGCTGAAAACTTCAACGAGGCGTGTTTGTTTATCTTTAAAAACAAACTGCTGGACGCAGGTGGGAACGATCCCTGGGCTGGGGAGAAATCAAAAGCATAGAACTGACTTGCGGGCGGTATTCTGAGTTTTAAGAAAACTGGACGGTGACGACATCCTTGTTTTAGCTATGGATTTACTCTAGCTCAAAACGAGAGAAAGGACGTTGTAATGGACACGGTTGAAGAGTCTGGTTGGAAATTTTTCTGATGCTACATGATGAGCAAGAATTACTAGATTACATCACTGAGAATTACAGTGACCGTAAATCTCCGGCAAAGAAAGAATGGACCTTCCAGGTGATTTTCTCATACCTGAGTTCGACGGTCTCCATAGGGTTTTCGTTAGGGTTATCGCCTGTAGTCATCGCAGGGGAAATCGACACTATCCTGACGTCTTCAGGCAACATGTTGAAATACTCTTCTTCAAGGCCAGAGTAATTTATCCGATACCACTTTATCATCAGCTGATGACAGGTTTTGACCTGTCGCAACGGCTTTGTACAGGTATGGGCTTGAACAATCGATTTCCTGACCGCTAATCCTCTCTGCGGATAAGGGGGGGTAGATAGCCCTGCCGCCAGTTCCGGGCAGTGGGTGACCAGACGGCCTTCTTTGCGCCAGTTTTGCAGCAGATCTGAGGAACAGGATTTATCGGTACCGTTGTAGCGGACAAGGTGCGCTGACAGGCAGGCGCTAAGCAGGATTATTTCTTCGACGGGCATGGGAGATACCTTTGATAAGGTGCGTGGTAACGCGCTTATCTCGATACCGGCGGATATAAGGTGGCAGAAAATGAGCGGGTGGCGGTTGGATTTTGGGGGAGAGGAAACGCGTATTATAATGAAAAACGAATGGTATCTTCTGCTCTTTAACCCCGTTTATGAACTGCCAGAGGCTAAGCCATGTGTTTTATCCTAAGCGGGTGATACCAGAAGGAGACTCCTGGAAGTGATTGAAAAATTTAAAAGGACGTTAGAAATGAATAAATATCTGTCTGGTCTGTGTGTTGTTTCTTTTTTTTATTTTTCTTCAATAGGTTACGCGCACTCTGCGGGGCTAAATAAAGTTCAGGTTAGTATCAAACCCAGCAGCGCTAATGGAGGATATATCCCGGTAATTTCTGATGCAGATGAAATCGAGCCTTCTGATTTCAGGGAGTCGGATCTACAGGAGATGCAGGATAGCCTGAGGAAGATGAAGTCCGACAACCGCAAAGTCGATGAGCTAACTCAGAAGGTTTTACAGCTTGAGAGAAAGAATTCTGAGCAGGAGAGTAAGATCGAGCGATTGCAAAGAAGCCTTGATGACATGAAGCGGAGCAACGACAACCTTTCAAATCAGGTCAGCAATTTATCCGGCAAAATTAAGTGATAAAAAGAGCCACCGCCTGTATTAACTTACCGGGCTATTAGAGTAAGCGTGCCTGCATTAAAGCCACGCTTATCAGCGCCCAGAAATCGGCCGAAGCCATATAGCAAAAACCCGCCACGAGGGCGGGTTCTTTAAATAGTGGTGCCCGGACTCGGAATCGAACCAAGGACACGGGGATTTTCAATCCCCTGCTCTACCGACTGAGCTATCCGGGCAACGGGGCGCATTAAACCCGATCTGCCCCGTGGCGTCAACGAAAAATGTTGTTTTCGTTACAGACTGCGCAATCTCTCACCATTTCGCCGCATCCTTAAGCGAAAAAGTGCGTCCAGAGCGCGGAGAGCGGCATGGCGAGCAGCAAGGCGGGCAGCATGTTCACCACGGCAAACATCTTGATTCCACAGATGCGCAGCCCGGTAGCCAGCAGCAGCAGGCCGCCGACGGCGGTAAAGTCTGCCATCATCGCCGGCGTGGTGAGCGGGAGAATCAACGTGGCGCAGGTGGCGAGCGCGAGCTGAATAAGCAGCATCGGGACGCAAATCGCCGCCACGGCAACGCCAAGGGTAGTGGCGAAAATGGTGGCAGTGAAGAAATCAAGAAACGCTTTTGCAATCAAAATGCTCGGGTCGCCCGTCATCCCTTCCTGCATCGAACCGAAAATCCCGGTGCCGCTGGCGCAAAACAGAATAATGATGGCGACATAGTTTTGAATAAACGACTCGTGCGTGCCGTGTTTCGCCTTGCCCGGTCGGGCAATCAGGTTTTTGGCTCTGCTCACCGCGCTGTTAATGCCTTTTTCCAGATAGCAGAACTCGCCAATCAGCGCGCCGAGCAGGGTGGCCAGCACCATCACCGGCAGGTTGGCGCATTTGATGACTAAAAGAATACCGATCCCTAACGATGCCAGGCCGAATATTGAGGGCATGGAGGTGCGAATACGCTCCGGCAACCGCTGGCTCAGCACGGCGCCGAGTACGCCGCCCAGCAATACGGCGCCTGCGTTAATAAATGGCCCGATAACCAAAGTTAACTCCTGTTATTTAATCATTGATAGTGCATTATTATGGCACGGCAGGGCTGCGCGAGCCTTAGCTTTGGTTGGTTTAGTGCATACTGATTCCTTCTTGCACCTCAAAATAAAAGGTGACATTATTGCGCGAATTTTCTCCTTCCTGTCTCACCGCCCGGTGAGGGTAACTGCGCCTATGAAAACCATGAAAATTGCCGTCAGCCGCGAGCTGCTCTCCACTGTGTCTACGCACCGCGAAAAGGTGACGCTGGACAGCACTGATTTTACCGATGTGGCGGCCGTCGTCATCACAACAGCTGAAAGTCGCAGCGGCATTCTTGCACTGCTGAAACGCACGGGCTTTCATTTACCAGTGTTTATTTTCTCGCAGGAGCCAACGGACGTACCCGACGGCGCCACCGCGGTCATCTCAGGTAAAGCTCAGGAGTTTCTGGAACTGGAGAGCGCTGCCAGCCGTTACGAAGAGAATCTGCTGCCGCCTTTTTTCGACACCCTGAGCCAGTATGTGGAGATGGGCAACAGCACTTTCGCCTGTCCCGGACACCAGCACGGCGCCTTTTTCAAAAAACACCCGGCAGGGCGACAGTTCTATGATTTCTTCGGTGAGAACGTGTTTCGCGCCGATATGTGCAACGCCGACGTGAAGCTGGGCGATCTGCTGATCCACGAAGGGTCCGCCAAGCACGCGCAAAAGTTCGCGGCAAAAGTATTCAATGCGGACAAAACCTACTTCGTGCTGAACGGCACTTCAGCGGCCAACAAGGTGGTGACCAACGCGCTGCTGACCCGCGGCGACCTGGTGCTGTTCGACCGTAATAACCATAAGTCTAACCACCACGGGGCGCTGATCCAGGCGGGCGCCACGCCGGTTTATCTTGAGGCCGCGCGTAACCCGTTTGGCTTTATTGGCGGAATTGACGACCACTGCTTTGACGATGCCTATCTGCGGGATCTTATCCGCGAGGCGGCGCCGGAAAAGGCCGACGAGGTGCGTCCGTTCCGCCTGGCGATCATTCAGCTTGGCACCTACGACGGGACGATCTACAACGCCCGCCAGGTGATCGACAAGATCGGTCATCTCTGCGACTACATTCTCTTTGACTCCGCATGGGTGGGCTACGAGCAGTTTATTCCGATGATGGCGGAAACGTCCCCGCTGTTGCTGGAGCTGAACGAGAACGATCCGGGGATTTTCGTGACCCAGTCGGTGCACAAACAGCAGGCCGGGTTCTCGCAAACGTCGCAGATCCATAAAAAGGATAACCACATTCGCGGTCAGGCGCGCTTCTGTCCGCACAAGCGGCTGAACAACGCGTTTATGCTGCATGCCTCCACCAGCCCGTTTTATCCGCTGTTCGCAGCGCTGGATGTGAATGCCAAGATCCACGAAGGTGAAAGCGGACGCAGGCTGTGGGCGGAGTGCGTCGAGCTGGGGATTGAAGCGCGCAAGGCGATCGTTGCGAATTGCCATATGATCAAACCGTTTATCCCGCCGGTGGTGGCGGGGCGGCCGTGGCAGGATCATCCGACGCACGCCATCGCCCGCGAGCTGCGCTTCTTCAGCTTTGAACCGGGGGCCAAATGGCACGGCTTTGAGGGCTATGCCCGCGAGCAGTACTTTGTCGACCCGTGCAAGCTCCTACTGACCACGCCGGGCATTGATGCCGAAACCGGGGAGTACACCGATTTCGGGATCCCGGCGACGATTCTGGCGCACTACCTGCGCGAAAACGGCATCGTACCGGAGAAATGCGACCTCAATTCGATCCTGTTCCTGCTGACGCCTGCCGAAAGCAGCGAGAAGCTGGCGCAGCTGGTGGCGATGCTGGGCCAGTTCGAACAGCATATTGAAGACGACACGCCGCTGGCGGACGTGCTGCCGACGATCTTCCAGAAATACCCGGTGCGCTACCGGGATTACACCCTTCGCCAGCTGTGCCAGGAGATGCACGATCTCTACGTCAGCTTTGACGTGAAGGATCTGCAGAAGGCGATGTTCCGCAAGGAGAGCCTGCCGGAGGTGGTGATGAACCCGCAGGATGCAAACCGGGCCTATATTCGCGGTGACGTGGAGTTGGTTCGCATTCGGGATGCCGGAGGGCGCATTGCTGCCGAAGGGGCGCTGCCCTATCCGCCGGGCGTGCTGTGCGTGGTGCCGGGTGAGGTCTGGGGCGGGGCGGTACAGCGTTATTTCCTGGCGCTGGAGGAGGGCGTCAACCTGCTGCCGGGCTTCTCGCCGGAGCTGCAGGGAGTTTACAGCGAGAAGGATGCCGACGGGATTAAGCGGCTGTATGGGTATGTTTTAAGATAGTGCGGGCTGTTGCCCTCACCCTAACCCTCTCCCACAGGGAGAGGGAACGTTTCATCAAACCGCGCTACGCTTGTACATCCTCCTCGGATGCCCAATCTTGCCGTACAGCATCTCCACCGTCAGAAAACCCGCCTCCACGCAGTGTTCCAGATAGCGCCGGGTGGTGGTTTTGCTTAATCCCGTCTCGCTCACCACCTCATCCACGGTAAAGCAGTGCGTTGCCTTGTCGTTGAACAGCGTCTGCACTCGCGCCAGCGTATTTTCCTCAATGCCTTTGCTGCCGTTGTCCAGGCGGTAGTTTTTCGCCTGGAGCTGATACAGAGAATCCACGTTTTGCTGGTCGACAATCTTCCAGACGCGCTGTTGTTCGGCAAACTGCACAAACCGCTCCAGCGACTGGCTGAGCCGCTTCCAGGAGACGGGTTTGAGGATGTAGTCGAACGCGCCGTTGCGAATCGCCTGGCTGCAGGTGTCCATATCGCTGGCGGCAGTAATAAAAATCACCGAGCAGTTGGCGCGGGCCAGCATCGGGTTATTGATAAGCGAGATCCCTTTGCCGTCCGGCAGGTAGTTGTCCAGCAGCATCAGCTGCGGCTGTTTGTTTGCAAGCTCTGCCTGGGCCGCAGCCAGGGACGAGGCAATGCCCACCAGCCTCAGACGTGGATGTTTGCCTATCAGCTCCGCGTGCAGTTGCGCCAGCTCGTTCTCGTCTTCAACAATCAGTACGTCGATAAGTTCATGTTGCATAGTCGGTGTCTTCCAGTTGCCGGGCGGTTCCCGTGGCCGGGATAAACAAGGAGAAAATGGCGCCGCGCGGGGTATTATCGGCAACTTCTATCGCGCCGCCAGCCTGTGTGACGTAGCTTTCGATCAGATACAGACCAATCCCATGATCGCCGCGTGTTTTGGTGGTGATGCCGCGTTCAAAGATCCGCTCACGGATCTCGGGCTTGATGCCAACGCCCTGGTCGGCGACTTCAATAATCAGCTCCTGATCGCTAAGTTTAATCAGCACTTCTACCGGCGCATGGGGAAGCGGCGACCGCTGTGTCGCTTCGATGGCGTTATCCAGCAGGTTGCCAATAATTGAAATCAGCTCCTGCTCCCCAAGGGGCTGGAACGGTCTGTCCAGCCGACAGGCCGGGTCGAAATACAGTTCGACGCCTTTCTCCCGCGCGCGGGCAGCTTTCCCCAGCAGCAGGCCGCACAGGGTCGGGGAGCTGAAGCGCGAAGAGATAAAGTCCAGCAGCTCTTGGGCGTGTTCAGACTGCGCCTGAATGTAGCCAATGGCTTCCTCATAGCGGCCCATGTGCAGCAGGCCGGAGAGGGTGGTCATCCTGTTTAACTGCTCGTGGCGCATGATGCGCAGGTTATCGACATAGCGTTTTACCTGGCTGAGCTGGGCGCTCAGCGAGTCGATCTCGTTGCGATCGCGGAAGGTGATCACCCAGCCCTGCAGCGAACCCTCAAGCATGATGTGCACCCGGCTGGCAATCACCGTGAGATCGTTAAAACGGCAAATCTCGTCATGGGTATCTTTCGCCAGCATCGTCTGCGTGTCGAAGAACGGGACCGGATCGATCACCTGGCTTATCAGTTGTCCGCGCAGTTCACGGGCGGGCTGGCTCAGGCCCAGCAGCTTGCGCGCCGCCTGGTTGATCACTTCAATCCGCCGCCGATCGTCAATGGCAATCACCCCTTCATAAATAGACTCCATCATCGCCTTCTGCTGGCGCACCAGCAGGCCGATCTCGCGCGGCTCAAGGGAGAAGATCTGCTTCTTGATGCTGCGGGTAAAGAACCAGGAGAAGATAAAGAGAGCGATAAGCAGCAGCACGGCGGCAATCAGGATATTGACCACTTTACTGACGGTAATGGTGTCCAGGTAGCTGGTGAGATAGCCAACCGAAACAATGCCGACCACCTTTCCGGCAGCATTGAAGATGGGGGCTTTACTACGCAGCGAAATGCCCAGCCCGCCTTTGCGGATGGTGGTAATGCTTTTACCCTGCAATACGGCTTCATTGTCTCCGCCAACCAGGGTTGTGCCCACTCTGTCGGCAAAGACGGAGTGAAAAAGATGCTGGCCCTTATTATCGCCAATCACAATAAAGCTGGCGTCACTGTGCGCAGAAATTTTCTGCATAAAATCATGGATGGCGTTGATATTCTTTTGTTCAACTTCATGACGCAATGTCGGAATAAGCGCAATCTCTTCAGCCTGTATTTTGGCTCGCGTACTCATTTCCTGATAAAGCTGTTTCCCAACATCGGCATAATAATATCCGCCCAGCAGCGCGAAAAGCACTGAGAAAAAGGCAACCAGCGAAATAAACAGCTTAATCTGGAAGGAGAGTTTCATAACTATCACGCGAGGTAGCAGCAAAGATCGCCAATATATCATCTTTTTTTGCGCTGACGCCCGCTTTGCCGAAAACTTGTGATCCCTTGCACAGCGGGCGCTGTAAAAGAGTTATCCTGAAGGCTAACGTGCTTCGGGCTGCACGAACAAATGTTATTTGTTTGTTCAATTCGGAAAAGAAACCATAAAAACCACGGCAATAAATAAGGTATCAATCACATTAAATAAAAGAAACCATTAAAACCATAGCTGCCATTAAAACTTCGCTTTTAATATGCCATTCCTCACATAAAGTAAGCCTTTGTGACTCTAAGCTGAACGCACAAAATAACCAAGGGGCTTATTATGAGCACAACTGACGATTCTTTCTCTGTTACCCACGACCCGATTGAAATTCAGCGACCTTCGCTCAAAGAGCGCTGGTGGCATATTATGGATACCTGGAAAATTGGGATTATTCCTCTGCCGCTGTTCGTTCTGGCGGGCGCGCTGATTGCGATTGATTGTCTGGGCGGAAAACTGCCGAGCGATATCGTGGTGATGGTGGCAACGCTGGCCTTCTTCGGCTTTGCCTGCGGCGAGTTTGGCAAACGCCTGCCGATTGTCGGCAAGCTCGGCGCGGCGGCGATTTGCGCCACCTTTATCCCTTCCGCGCTGGTCTATTATGGCCTGCTGCCGGACGTGGTGGTCGAGTCCACCACCAAGTTCTACAAATCCACCAACATTCTCTACCTCTACATCTGCTGCATTATCGTCGGCAGCATCATGAGCATGAACCGCACGGTACTGATTCAGGGCTTCCTGCGCATCTTCTTCCCGATGCTGTGCGGCGAAATCGTCGGCATGCTGGTAGGGATGGGCGTCGGCCTGGCGCTGGGTCTTGAGCCGTTCCAGATTTTCTTCTTTATCATTCTGCCAATTATGGCGGGCGGCGTCGGGGAAGGGGCGATCCCGCTTTCCATCGGCTATGCCACCCTGCTGCAC
>NZ_JANLIZ010000014.1:0-131508 GCF_024702055.1 Enterobacter sp. HG048 | reverse complement strand
GATCAACAATACCTTCCGCCGAGCGGATCAGATCCAGTGGGCCGCCGGTATCGAACCCAACGATCCGCGCTTTATTGACTATTTCCTGCCGATCGTCGCGGATGCGGAAGCGGGCTTCGGCGGCGTGCTGAACGCCTTCGAGCTGATGAAATCGATGATTGAGGCCGGTGCAGCGGCCGTTCACTTCGAAGACCAGCTGGCGTCAGTGAAAAAATGCGGACACATGGGCGGTAAGGTGCTGGTTCCTACACAGGAAGCCGTACAGAAGCTGGTTGCCGCGCGCCTGGCTGCTGACGTGCTCGGCGTGCCGACGCTGGTGATTGCCCGTACCGATGCGGACGCGGCGGACCTGATCACCTCTGACTGCGACCCGTACGACAGCGAGTTCATCACCGGCGAGCGCACCAGTGAAGGCTTCTATCGTACCCACGCGGGTATCGAGCAGGCAATTAGCCGCGGTCTGGCGTACGCGCCGTACGCGGACCTGGTCTGGTGTGAAACGTCTACGCCGGATCTGGCGCTGGCAAAACGCTTTGCCGACGCCATCCACGCGAAGTATCCGGGCAAACTGCTGGCCTACAACTGCTCGCCGTCATTTAACTGGCAGAAAAAGCTGGATGACAAAACCATCGCCAGCTTCCAGCAGCAGCTGTCCGACATGGGCTACAAATACCAGTTCATTACCCTGGCAGGCATCCACAGCATGTGGTTCAACATGTTCGACCTGGCGCACGCCTATGCGCAGGGTGAGGGCATGAAGCACTACGTTGAGAAGGTGCAGCAGCCGGAGTTTGCGGCGGGCAAAGACGGTTATACCTTTGTGTCTCACCAGCAGGAGGTGGGAACTGGCTACTTCGATAACGTGACGACCATCATTCAGGGTGGCACCTCCTCCGTCACCGCCTTAACGGGTTCAACGGAAGAAGCACAGTTCTAATCTTTTCCCCCTCTCCCTTCTCGGGGAGAGGGTTGGGGTGAGGGGGAATATATGTCGCGTGGCCTGGAATTGCTGATTGCCCAAACTATTTTGCAGGGCTTCGATGCCCAGTATGGTCGTTTTCTTGAAGTGACATCCGGCGCGCAGCAGCGCTTCGAACATGCAGACTGGCATGCGGTTCAGCAGGCCATGAAGCAGCGTATCCATCTCTATGACCACCACGTTGGTCTGGTGGTGGAGCAGCTGCGCTGTATTACCGACGGTAAAAGCCCGGACGCGGAATTTTTACTGCGCGTGAAGGAGCACTACACCCATCTGTTACCCGATTACCCGCGCTTCGAGATTGCGGAGAGCTTTTTCAACTCCGTCTATTGCCGGTTATTTGACCACCGCTCACTATCTCCTGAGCGGTTATTTATCTTCAGCTCCCAGCCCGAGCGACGCTTTCGAACCATTCCCCGTCCGCTGGCGAAAGATTTCTTTCCCGATCGCGGATGGGAAAAGCTCCTGCACCGCATGCTAACGGATCTGCCGCTGCGACTGCCCTGGGAGAATAAAACCCGGGATATCGGTTATATCCACGCGCATCTCAACGAAACTTTCGGCGCGGAGGTGCTCAGCCGCAGCCATTTGCAGGTGGCCAACGAGCTTTTCTACCGCAATAAAGCCGCCTGGCTGGTGGGCAAACTGGTTACGCCGACCGCCATTGTGCCGTTTCTGCTGCCCATTCACCGTACCGACGACGGGGAACTGTTTGTCGATACCTGCCTGACCACCAGCGCCGAGGCCAGCATCGTGTTTGGCTTCGCCCGCTCCTATTTCATGGTGTACGCCCCGCTGCCTGCCGCGCTGGTGGAGTGGCTGCGCGAAATCCTGCCGGGCAAAACCACCGCCGAACTGTATATGGCCATTGGCTGCCAGAAGCACGCCAAAACGGAAAGCTACCGGGAGTACCTGCGCTATGTAACCGCCGCCGATGAGCAGTTTATCGAAGCGCCCGGTATTCGCGGCATGGTGATGCTGGTGTTTACGCTGCCGGGTTTCGACCGGGTCTTTAAGGTGATTAAAGACAGATTCGCGCCGCAGAAAGAGATGACCGCCGCGCACGTTCGCGCCTGCTATCAGCTGGTTAAAGAGCACGACCGCGTCGGTCGCATGGCGGATACCCAGGAGTTCGAAAACTTTGTGCTGGATAAACAGCAGATCGACCCGGCACTCATGGCGCTGTTAATGCAGGAAGCGCCCACGAAAATCACCGATCTGGGTGATAAAATCGTGATTAGCCATCTCTACATCGAACGCCGCATGGTGCCGCTGAATATCTGGCTTGAGCAGTCCGAAGGTCAGGCGCTGCGGGATGCCATTGAAGAATACGGCAACGCGATTCGCCAGCTTGCCGCCGCCAATATTTTCCCGGGCGACATGCTGTTTAAAAACTTCGGCGTCACCCGTCACGGGCGGGTGGTGTTCTACGATTACGATGAAATTTGCTACATGACCGAAGTGAATTTCCGCGATATACCACCGCCCCGCTACCCGGAAGATGAGCTGTCCGGCGAGCCGTGGTACAGCGTCTCGCCGGGCGATGTGTTTCCGGAGGAGTTTCGCCACTGGCTGTGCGCTGACCCGCGCATCGGGCCGCTATTCGAAGAAATGCATGAGGATCTGTTCCGCGCCAGCTACTGGCGCGGGCTGCAAACGCGGATCAAAAACGGGCATGTGGAAGATGTGTACGCTTACCGCCGTAAACAGCGGTTTTGCATCAGGTTTTCTCCCTCTCCCTGTGGGAGAGGACCGGGGTGAGGGCATTAGGCCGCCTCAATCTTAACGAATCCCACCGTACGCCAGCGTCACCTCTTTCGCCGCCTTAATCACCAGCGCGCCCAGCTCGGTCACGCGGTCGTCGGTCATGCGCGAAATCGGACCGGAGATGGAGATCGCGGCAAACGGCTCGCGGTGCTCGTCAAAAATGCAGGACGCGAGGCAGCGCAGGCCCAGGGCATGTTCTTCATCATCAAACGAATAGCCGCGCTTGCGGGTCAGGGCCAGATCTTCTTTCAGATGCACGGGCGATACCAGCGTGGCGTGGGTATAGGCGTGCAGCCCTTTACGGTGCAGCAGTCCCGTCACCTGCTCTTCGCTTAGCTGCGAGAGAAACGCTTTCCCCGCCCCGGAGGCATGCATCGGCAGCTTGCCGCCAATCGGTGCGGACATGCGCATCAGCTGCGTGCACTGCACCTGGTCGATGATAATCGCCTGGTGGTCGCTCTGGTCAAGCACCGCCAGGTTTACGGTCTCGCCGGACTCCTCCATAAGCTTGCGCAGAATCGGGTGCACAATCGCCAGCAGGTTGCGGCTCTGCAGGAAGCTGCTGCCGACGATAAACGCATGCGCGCCCACCGCCCAGTGCCCCAGCTCGCCGACCTGGCGGACAAAGCCCAGCTGCTGCATGGTGGTCAGCAGGCGGTGCGTCGTGGAGTTCGGCAGGCCAGCCTGCTGGGCCAGCTCCGTCAGGGCCACGCTGCCGTGCGACTCGGCTATCCACTCCAGCAGCTTCAAACCGCGCGTGAGCGATTGAACCTGTCCGCCCTGTTGTGTGGCGGCGGTGGTGGCAGCAGGTTTTCTGCCGCGTTTAGCGGGAACGCTCGCGACCATGACGATCTCCTTTTTCTGTATCGTGGAAATCATTTTCGTTTTATTTGGTGAATTTGCAACCGTTATCCTGACTGATCGGAGGAGTGATGGTGAACATGTCTCATGTTACCGCTGTGCGGCTTTTCCACCCTACGAGATTGTGCCAGTATGGAACGCAGCCTTTTGGCCTTGTTGAGCGTTGTCGGGAGCAAGTGTGAGCAGCAAAGTAGAGCAACTGCGTGCGCAGTTAAATGAACGAATTCTGGTGCTGGACGGCGGCATGGGCACCATGATCCAGGGGTATCGTCTGAGTGAAGACGATTTCCGCGGCGAGCGCTTTGCCGACTGGCCCTGCGACCTGAAAGGGAACAACGATCTGCTGGTGCTCAGCAAGCGGTCCGTCATTAAGGATATCCACAACGCCTACTTCGAAGCGGGTGCGGATATCGTTGAAACCAACACCTTTAACTCGACAACCATCGCCATGGCGGATTACCAGATGGAATCCCTGTCGGCGGAAATCAACCTGGAAGCCGCGAAGCTGGCGCGCGCCTGCGCCGACGAGTGGACGGCACGCACGCCGGACAAGCCTCGCTACGTTGCCGGGGTGCTTGGCCCGACGAACCGCACCGCGTCGATTTCACCGGACGTCAACGACCCGGCGTTTCGTAATATCACCTTCGATCAGCTGGTCGCGGCCTACCGTGAATCGACCAAAGCGCTGGTGGAAGGCGGTTCCGATCTGATCCTGATTGAAACCGTATTCGACACCCTTAACGCCAAGGCCGCGATTTACGCGGTGAAAGAGGAGTTCGAGGCGCTGGGCGTTGACCTGCCGATCATGATTTCCGGCACCATCACCGATGCCTCCGGCCGCACCCTGTCCGGTCAGACAACCGAAGCGTTTTATAACTCCCTGCGTCACGCCGAAGCGCTCTCCTTTGGCCTGAACTGCGCGCTGGGGCCTGATGAGCTGCGCCAGTACGTGCAGGAACTTTCCCGCATCGCGGAATGCTACGTCACCGCCCACCCGAACGCCGGTCTGCCGAACGCGTTCGGTGAATACGATCTCGATGCCGACACCATGGCGGCGCAAATCCGCGAGTGGGCCGAGTCTGGCTTCCTGAACATCGTCGGCGGCTGCTGCGGCACCACGCCGGAGCACATCGCGGCCATGAGCAACGCCGTCGCCGGTCTGCCGCCGCGCAAGCTGCCCGAGCTTCCGATTGCCTGTCGTCTGTCCGGCCTGGAGCCGTTGACCATCGGCGACGACAGCCTGTTTGTGAACGTGGGTGAGCGTACTAACGTCACCGGTTCGGCAAAATTCAAGCGACTGATTAAAGAAGAGAAATACAGTGAAGCGCTGGACGTTGCCCGCCAGCAGGTGGAAAGCGGCGCGCAGATTATCGATATCAACATGGATGAGGGGATGCTCGACGCCGAAGCGGCGATGGTGCGTTTCCTCAACCTGATTGCCGGTGAGCCGGACATCGCCCGCGTGCCGATCATGATCGACTCGTCCAAATGGGAAGTCATCGAAAAAGGGCTGAAGTGCATCCAGGGTAAAGGCATCGTCAACTCTATCTCGATGAAAGAGGGCGTTGATATCTTTATCCACCACGCGAAGATGGTCCGCCGCTACGGTGCCGCCGTGGTGGTCATGGCCTTCGACGAAGTAGGCCAGGCGGATACCCGCGAGCGCAAAATTGAGATATGCCGCCGCGCGTACAAGATTTTGACCGAAGAGGTGGGCTTCCCGCCGGAAGACATTATCTTTGACCCGAATATCTTCGCCGTCGCGACCGGGATTGAAGAGCACAACAACTACGCCCAGGACTTTATCGGGGCATGTGAGGACATCAAGCGCGAGCTGCCGCACGCGCTGATCTCCGGCGGCGTATCAAACGTGTCGTTCTCGTTCCGCGGTAACGACACGGTGCGTGAAGCAATCCACGCCGTGTTTCTTTACTACGCCATCCGCAACGGCATGGACATGGGGATCGTTAACGCCGGACAGCTGGCGATTTACGATGACCTGCCCGCAGAGCTGCGCGAGGCCGTAGAGGACGTAATCCTTAACCGTCGCGACGATGCCACCGAGCGCATGCTGGACCTGGCGGAGAAATACCGCGGCAGCAAATCGGATGAGGCGGCAAATGTTCAGCAGGCCGAGTGGCGTTCCTGGAACGTAAAAAAGCGTCTGGAATACTCGCTGGTCAAAGGCATCACCGAATTTATCGAGCTTGATACCGAAGAGGCGCGCCAGCAGTCAGCCCGCCCGATTGAGGTGATCGAAGGCCCGCTGATGGACGGCATGAACGTGGTCGGCGATCTGTTCGGCGAGGGCAAGATGTTCCTGCCGCAGGTGGTGAAATCCGCTCGCGTGATGAAGCAGGCGGTAGCGTATCTTGAGCCCTACATCGAAGCCAGCAAAGAGAAAGGCTCCAGCAACGGCAAGATGGTTATCGCCACCGTGAAGGGCGACGTGCACGACATCGGCAAGAATATCGTCGGCGTAGTGCTGCAGTGTAATAACTACGAAATTATCGACCTTGGCGTGATGGTCCCGGCGGACAAAATCCTCAAGACCGCGCGCGAAGTGAATGCTGACCTGATTGGCCTCTCCGGGCTGATTACGCCGTCGCTGGACGAAATGGTCAACGTGGCAAAAGAGATGGAGCGACAGGGCTTCACCATTCCACTGCTGATTGGCGGGGCGACCACCTCGAAAGCGCACACGGCGGTGAAAATCGAGCAGAACTACAGCGGCCCGACGGTCTACGTGCAGAACGCCTCGCGCACGGTGGGCGTGGTCTCCGCGCTGCTCTCCGACACACAGCGCGACGAGTTTGTTGAGCGCACCCGCAAAGAGTACGAAACCGTTCGCATCCAGCACGGGCGCAAGAAACCGCGCACGCCGCCAGTTTCGCTTCAGGCGGCGCGCGACAACGATCTGGCGTTTGACTGGTCGAGCTACACGCCACCGGTCGCGCATCGCCTGGGCGTTCAGGAGGTCAGCGCCAGCATCGAAACGCTGCGCAACTACATCGACTGGACGCCGTTCTTTATGACCTGGTCGCTGGCGGGCAAATATCCTCGTATCCTGGAGGATGAGGTGGTTGGCGAGGAGGCGAAGCGCCTGTTTAAAGACGCCAACGACATGCTCGACACGCTGAGCGCGGAGAAAACCCTTAACCCGCGCGGCGTGGTGGGCCTGTTTCCGGCCAACCGCGTGGGCGACGACGTTGAAATTTACCGCGATGAAACCCGCACCCACGTGCTGGCAGTCAGCCGCCATCTGCGCCAGCAAACCGAGAAAGTAGGCTTTGCCAACTACTGCCTGGCCGATTTCGTCGCACCTAAGTTAAGCGGTAAGGCCGATTATATCGGCGCTTTTGCCGTGACGGGCGGTCTGGAAGAAGACGCGCTGGCGGACGCGTTCGAAGCGCAGCACGATGATTACAATAAAATCATGGTGAAAGCGATTGCCGACCGCCTCGCGGAAGCCTTCGCCGAGTACCTGCACGAGCGCGTGCGCAAGGTGCACTGGGGCTACGCGGCGAATGAAAACCTCAGCAATGAGGATCTGATCCGCGAAAACTACCAGGGCATTCGCCCGGCGCCGGGCTATCCGGCCTGCCCGGAGCACACCGAAAAAGGCACCATCTGGAAGCTGCTGGACGTGGAAGCCCATACCGGCATGAAGCTCACCGAGTCGTTCGCCATGTGGCCAGGGGCGTCCGTTTCCGGCTGGTACTTCAGCCATCCGGACAGCAAGTATTTCGCCGTGGCGCAGCTGCAGCGGGATCAGATTGAAGATTACGCCCTGCGCAAAGGCATGAGCGTGTCTGAAGTGGAGCGCTGGCTGGCGCCAAATCTCGGCTACGACGCCGACTAAAATCACTTTTCCTTACAACAAACAGGGCGCTCATTGGGTGCCCTGTCTCTTTCTTACGTTTAAACCCTTATACTGAATCTAAGGAAAATGAATAACGATAAGGAGGAAAACCTTCCGTGCTGACACTGTTACACCTGCTCTCTGCAGTGGCCCTGCTCGTATGGGGCACCCATATCGTCCGTACCGGCGTGATGCGCGTATTTGGCGCGCGCTTGCGTACCGTTCTCAGCAGCAGCGTTGAGAAGAAGCCGCTCGCCTTCTGCGCGGGCATTGGCGTAACGGCACTGGTTCAGAGCAGTAACGCCACGACCCTGCTTGTCACCTCCTTTGTGGCGCAGGATCTGGTGGCGCTGGCCCCGGCGCTGGTCATTGTGCTGGGAGCTGATGTGGGTACCGCGCTGATGGCGCGTGTCCTGACCTTCGATCTCTCCTGGCTGTCGCCGCTGCTGATTTTTATCGGCGTTATCTTCTTCCTCGGCCGCAAGCAGACGCGCGCCGGACAGCTCGGGCGCGTAGGGATAGGCCTGGGGCTGATCCTGCTGGCGCTGGAGCTGATTGTGCAGGCGGTCACGCCAATCACCGAGGCCAACGGCGTTCAGGTCATCTTCGCCTCCCTGACCGGGGACATTATGCTGGACGCGCTGATTGGTGCGGTGTTTGCCATCGTCAGCTACTCCAGCCTGGCCGCCGTGCTGCTGACGGCGACCTTAACCGCCACAGGGGCGATCTCCTTCCCGGTGGCGCTGTGTCTGGTGATCGGGGCTAACCTCGGCTCGGGCCTGCTGGCGATGCTCAATAACAGCGCGGCCAACGCCGCAGCCCGCCGCGTGGCCCTCGGCAGCCTGCTGTTTAAGCTGGTGGGCTGCCTGATTATTCTGCCGTTCGTTCACCCGCTGGCGAACCTGATGGACAATCTCCCGCTGCCGAAGGCGGAGCTGGTGATCTACTTCCACGTGTTCTACAACCTGGTGCGCTGCCTGGCGATGGTGCCTTTTGCCGGGCCGATGGCCCGCTTCTGCGAACGTCTCATTCAGGACGAACCTGAGCTGGATGCGCGCCTGAAGCCGAAGCACCTGGATACGTCCGCGCTGGATACCCCGGCGCTGGCGCTGGCGAATGCCGCGCGCGAGACGCTGCGCATGGGCGACGCAATGGAAACCATGCTCGAAGCCCTGCAAAAGGTGATGCACGGCGAGCCGCGTGAAGAGAAAGAACTGCGCAGACTGGCGGACGATATCAACGTGCTCTATACCGCCATCAAGCTTTATCTGGCGCGTATGCCGCAGGACGAGCTGGCGGAAGAGGAGTCCCGCCGCTGGGCGGAAATTATCGAGATGTCGCTTAATCTTGAGCAGGCCTCGGATATCGTTGAGCGTATGGGCAGCGAGATCGCCGACAAATCCCTGGCCGCGCGTCGTGCGTTCTCCGTTGAAGGCCTGAAGGAGCTGGAAGCGCTGCACGAACAGCTGGTCAGCAACCTCAAGCTGGCGATGCTGGTCTTCTTCTCCAGCGACGTGCCGAGCGCGCGTCGCCTGCGTCGCAACAAGCATCGTTTCCGCATTCTGAACCGCCGCTACTCGCACGCGCACGTTGAGCGTCTACACCAGCAGAACGTGCAGAGCATCGAAACCAGCTCCCTGCATCTGGGGCTGCTGGGGGATATGAAGCGTCTCAACTCGTTGTTCTGCGCGGTGGCGTACAGCGTGATGGAGCAGCCGGATGAAGACGACGAGCGGGATGAGTATTAATCTCCGGCGTGTTTGATTGTTAACCCAAGACCCAATGCTTTCATGACCGCCAGAGTGGTTTTAAGCGTTGGGTTTCCTTTATCACTGAACGATCGATACAGTTGCTCTCGTGATAGGCCAGTTTGCTGTGAAATGGTCGACATTCCTTTCGCGCGCGCGATGACGCCCAGCGCTTTAGCAATATACGCTGAGTCGCCCGTTTCTAAGGCATCAGCCATAAACACGGCGATTTCCTCATCATCCACCAGCGCGTTTGCTGGATCGTAGGATGTTAATTTATGCATGCTCATTCACTCCTGCCATTGGGATACATTGCTCAGCATTTTTGCCATAAGTATGTCTCTGGCCTGGCTGCTTTTGTCACCACCACACAACAGCACGATGATGCAATTGCCCTGGTCTTTAAAATAGATTCTGTAGCCCGGACCATAGTGGATCCTCAGCTCACTTATACCTTCCCCAACGGGTTTAATGTCGCCCGCTAAACCATTTGCCAACCGAAAGAGGCGGGAAGCGATAATGGTCTTCGCTCGCCGATCTTTTAAGTTTTGCTCCCAGCGTTGGAAGGATTCTGTCTGAACTATCTCCTTCATATTACTCCATGTGATTTATAAACTACAAATAGTTGTCTCTGGAGAGTAAAGCTAAAAGGAGTTAGCTCAAGGATAAATGGCCTGACGCTAAATCCTGAAAGCGTCTCGCAAACTAAAAAACCCGCTTCAGTTACCGTCAGCTAATCTTTTTTTTCGGCCCATACCTAAGGTATATTTCGCCCTTCACAGGAGAAACTATGCTGCCAACTCAATCAACCCGATTAAACAAATACATTAGCGAGAGCGGGATCTGCTCACGTCGCGAGGCTGACCGTTACATTGAGCAAGGTAACGTGTTTCTTAACGGCAAACGCGCCACCATCGGCGACCAGGTAGTCCCTGGCGATGTGGTTAAAGTGAATGGTCAGGTCATCGAACCGCGCGATGCTGAAGACCTGGTGTTTATCGCGTTGAACAAACCGGTTGGGATTGTCAGCACCACGGAAGACGGCGAGCGGGACAACATCGTTGATTTCGTGAACCACAGCAGCCGTATTTTCCCGATTGGCCGTCTGGATAAAGACTCTCAGGGGCTGATTTTCCTCACCAACCACGGCGATCTGGTCAACAAAATCCTGCGTGCCGGTAACGACCACGAGAAAGAGTACATTGTGACGGTCAATAAGCCGGTCACGGACGAATTTATTCGCGGCATGGGCGCCGGTGTGCCGATCCTTGGTACCGTCACGAAAAAGTGTAAGGTGAAGAAAGAAGCACCGTTCGCGTTCCGCATTACGCTGGTGCAGGGCTTAAACCGCCAAATCCGCCGCATGTGCGAGCACTTCGGTTATGAAGTGACGAAGCTGGAACGCACGCGCATCATGAACGTCAGCCTGTCCGGCATCCCGCTGGGCGAGTGGCGCGATTTAACGGATGACGAGCTGATTGAACTCTTCAAGCTTATCGAGAACTCTTCGTCCGAAGCGAAGCCGAAGGCCAAAGCAAAACCGAAAACCCAGGCGATTAAGCGCCCGGTGGTGAAGGTGCCTCAGGTGGAAGAGAAAGGGCGAGGCAAGCCGGGTAATGGAAAACGCTTTACCCAGCCGGGGCGCAAAAAGAAAGGGCGCTGATTAGCGCCTTCCACGGGTAGACGTTGTGGCCGACCAGGAAAAGGTCGCTTCTGCATCGGGTTTATAAGCCTGCTCTTTTTTCAGCTTGCGGGCTTTTTTCGCCGCAGCGTCACGCTGCGCCATCAGCTTATCGATGTACTCTTTTTTCACCTGATTGGTTTCGGCGTTGGTCAGCGTGCGGCCATGTGCGATACGGGCGCGGTCGAGAAGCGTTTTCAGTTCACGCTGCTCGGCTTCCGTCATGTCTTTCTGGGTCAAACGTGGTGTAGCCATTGCTGAAGCCTCCTGATAGAGAGGCTTCAGTGTAAAGCAAGCCGCGTAAATTAACCCTGCTTCACCGCATCTTTTTTCGTTTGTTCATCAATCGGTTTGCCGGACCAGTAGCCCGCCAGCAGCGAGCCGGAGAGGTTATGCCAGACGGAGAACAGCGCGCCAGGTAGGGCCGCCAGCGGGGAGAAGTAAATTTTACCGAGCGCCGCCGCCAGGCCGGAATTCTGCATGCCGACCTCAATTGCCAGCGTGCGGCAGGTCGATTCGTCAAAACCAAACAGCTTCCCGCCCCAGTAGCCGCCAAGCAGGCCAATCGTGTTATGCAGCACCACGGCGATAATCACCACAAAGCCCACGGAGGCAATGTGCGATGCGGAACCCGCCACCACGGCGCTGATGATCGCCAGAATGCAGACCATCGAAAACGCAGGCAGGTACGGCTCAACGGCCTTCACCACGCGCGGGAAAAGATGGTGAATGACCAGCCCCAGCGCAATCGGGATCACCACAATCTGCAGAATGCTGAGCAGCATGCCCGTCACGTCCACCTGAATATGCGCGTCCACGTACAGGCGGGTTAACAGCGGTGTGGCAATCACGCCCACCAGCGTGGAAACGGACGAGATCGTGACGGAGAGCGCCACATCCCCTTTCGCCAGGTAGATCATGACGTTGGACGCCGTGCCGCTGGCCACGCTGCCCACCAGCACCATCCCGGCCGAGAGATCGGGCGGCATCTTAAAGGCCATCGCCAGCAGCCACGCCGCAAGCGGCATCACCAGGTAGTGCAGGAAGATCCCTGCTGCGACGGGCGCAGGGCGAGACAGCACGCGTTTAAAGTCGTCGATTTTCAGATGCACGCCCATACCGAACATGATCAGCATCAGCAGCGTGGCGACCCACGGACCAATGCCCGTGAACGTAGCGGGGGTGTAATATGCGAGTACGGAGAGCAGCAGCGCCCATAACGGGAACAGCCGCGTAACGGCGGATAACATAGTGGATTCCTTGCAGTATTGTCGTGTTGTTTAGTTATGAAAAAGCCGGGTCTGTGCCCGGCTTATAGGTATTATTTATCGTGCTAACGAATTTTATTCAAACAAATTCTGATGAAGTTTCTGCACGACCTGCTCGGCCTGATCGGCAGGCACCAGGAAGCAGAGGTTATAGCTGGATGCCCCGTAGCAGATCATGCGGATGTTGAACGGGTCGAGCACGCCGAACACTTCTTTACCCACGCCGCAGGCGCGCGACAGCTTGTTACCAATGATGGCAACCAGCGCCAGGTCTTCTTCAACTTCCACGCGGCACAGCTCAGACAGCTCAATCAGCAGCGACTGCGTCAGCAGCGTGTCGCCGGTGGAGGTCGAGCCGGTTGTGTCCAGCGTTAGCGCAATGCTCACTTCAGAGGTGGTGATCAGATCCACCGAGATATTGTGGCGCGCCAGAATGCCAAACACTTCCGCCAGGAAACCGCGTGAATGCAGCATATTGTGGCTGTGGAGCGTCACCAGCGTCTGGCGACGGCGCAGGGCCAGGGCGCGGAAAAGCGGTGGGTTTTCGGTTTTCTTGCAGACCAGCGTCCCGCCCGCTTTCGGATCTTTACTCGAACCCACGAAGACCGGAATATCGCTGCGTACGGCCGGCAGCAGCGTTGCCGGGTGCAGCACTTTCGCGCCGAAGGTGGCCATTTCAGCCGCTTCTTCAAAGGCGATCACATCAATACGTTTAGCTGCAGAAACGACGCGCGGGTCGGTGGTGTAAATACCCGGAACGTCAGTCCAGATATCCACGCGCGTTGCATGCAGGGCTTCGCCCAGCAGCGCGGCGGTGTAGTCGCTGCCGCCACGACCAAGCGTGGTGGTGCGGCCTTTCGCTTCACTGCCGATAAAGCCCTGGGTGACCACGATGCCGTCTGCCAGGCGCGGTGCCAGCTGCTGATTGGTCAGCTCCGCCAGCGCCTCGACGTCCGGCTCGGCGCGGCCAAAGCGATCGCTGGTACGCATTACTTTACGCACGTCAAACCACTGCGCCTGAACGTTACGCTCGCGCATGATTTCAACAAACAGCAGGGTGGACATCAGCTCGCCGTGGCTGACCAGTTCGTCGGTCAGGGCGGTGGAGGTGGCCAGAGAGGCCGCTTCTGCCAGAGTGGTAATATTTTCCAGCAGACGTTCCACTTCCTCGCGGATGACGTTCGGGTTCTGCAGACGTTCAAGGATGTCGAACTGAATTTTGCGCAGTGCATCCAGCTTCACGAAACGTTCTGTCGCTTCCAGTCCTTCAGACAGAGAAACCAGCAGGTTCGTCACGCCGGCGGATGCAGACAGCACCACCAGGCGGGTATTCGGATCGGCCAGCACCACATCGGCGCTGCGGTTCATGGCATCGTAATCGGCCACACTGGTGCCGCCAAATTTGGCGACCACAAAACTCGTCATAACAACCTCGTGTCAGGGAATGAATAAGCGACCATGGCACAAGAGTGAAACGAAAACAGGTGCAGGCGCAAAATACGGCCCTATAAATAAAATGCGGGGGAGGTCCTGTCAATGCTGGGATTATGCGGATTTTTTATGGGGGGGTACCCCTGAGAAACAGGACTTATAACAGCGCCAGATTTTATGCTCCGTTTTAGGGCTTTTTGACCGACATTTCGCCGCCCCGGGAGGGCGCTTCAGCAGCTATACTTTTCGGGTCTTTTCACCTGTGTTTGATGCAGGCCAGGGCAATGGCATAAAAACCATCACAATTTTTATTTGCAGGCGCTACAATCGACCGCAGTCACAATTCTCAAATCAGAAGAGTATTGCTAATGAAAAACATCAACCCAACGCAGACCGCTGCCTGGCAGGCACTCCAGAAACATTTTGATGAAATGAAAGACGTCACCATCGCGGATCTGTTCGCGAAAGATGCCGATCGTTTCTCTAAGTTCTCCGCGACCTTCGACGACCTGATGCTGGTGGATTTCTCCAAAAACCGCATTACCGAAGAGACGCTGGCAAAACTGCAGGATCTGGCGAAAGAAACCGAGCTTGCCGACGCCATCAAATCCATGTTCTCCGGCGAGAAGATCAACCGTACCGAAGACCGTGCCGTGCTGCACGTGGCCCTGCGTAACCGTAGCAATACGCCAATCATCGTTGACGGCAAAGACGTCATGCCGGAAGTGAACGCGGTGCTGGAAAAGATGAAAACCTTCTCCGAAGCGATCATCTCCGGTAGCTGGAAAGGCTACACCGGCAAAGCAATCACCGACGTGGTAAACATCGGGATCGGCGGTTCTGATCTCGGTCCGTTCATGGTGACCGAAGCGCTGCGTCCGTACAAAAACCACCTCAATATGCATTTTGTGTCTAACGTCGATGGTACCCACATTGCCGAAGTGCTGAAGAACGTGAACCCGGAAACCACCCTGTTCCTGGTTGCGTCCAAAACCTTCACCACTCAGGAAACCATGACCAACGCCCACAGCGCGCGCGACTGGTTCCTGAAAACCGCAGGCGACAACAAGCACGTGGCGAAACACTTCGCGGCGCTGTCTACCAACGGTAAAGCGGTCAGCGAGTTTGGCATTGATACCGCGAACATGTTCGAGTTCTGGGACTGGGTTGGCGGCCGCTACTCCCTGTGGTCTGCGATTGGCCTGTCCATCATCCTGTCCGTGGGCTTCGACAACTTCGTTGAGCTGCTCTCCGGCGCGCACGCGATGGATAAACACTTCTCCACTACCGCACCAGAGAAAAACCTGCCGGTGCTGCTGGCGCTGATCGGTATCTGGTACAACAACTTCTTCGGCGCTGAAACCGAAGCGATACTGCCGTACGACCAGTACATGCACCGCTTCGCAGCCTACTTCCAGCAGGGCAACATGGAATCCAACGGTAAGTATGTTGACCGTAACGGCAACGCGGTGGATTACCAGACTGGCCCAATCATCTGGGGCGAGCCGGGCACCAACGGCCAGCATGCCTTCTACCAGCTGATCCACCAGGGCACCAAAATGGTACCGTGCGATTTCATCGCCCCGGCTATCACCCATAACCCGCTGTCCGACCACCATCCGAAGCTGCTGTCGAACTTCTTTGCGCAGACCGAAGCGCTGGCGTTCGGTAAATCCCGCGAAGTGGTTGAGCAGGAATACCGTGACCAGGGTAAAGACCCGGCCACGCTGGACCACGTGGTGCCGTTCAAAGTGTTCGAAGGCAACCGCCCAACCAACTCCATCCTGCTGCGTGAAATCACACCGTTCAGCCTGGGCGCGCTGATTGCCCTGTACGAGCACAAGATCTTCACGCAGGGCGCCATCCTGAACATCTTCACCTTTGACCAGTGGGGCGTTGAGCTGGGCAAACAGCTGGCAAACCGTATTCTGCCAGAGCTGGGTGACGATAAAGCGATTGCCAGCCATGACAGCTCGACAAATGGTTTGATCAACCGTTATAAAGCATGGCGCGCGTAATTAAAACGTCATGAAAACGTGCCGGCTTAATGCCGGCATTTTTTTATCGGATAATTCCTGATGTCTGTTAGTTAACTCAAATTCTGAATCTGAGTTTAATCCGAAAAAGACGTTTAACCCGTTAATTGCTGCGGTTTATTTTAAGAAAATACGTAGTAGTCCATTAATATGAATATATTATAACTTATTGATTTTTATCTATTATATATTTATGTTATTTGCCTTTCATTTCCATTTTAACCATTAGTCCGAAAACCCTCTCCCTATTTCCCCTTACGGCAAACCCACGGCAGTAGTTGTGTATACTCGATTCCGCCTGAAATTCTTTTCGGGCAAATCTCCATTCATTCATTGAAGGGAAATTGTTATGAAGAAAGTACTGTATGGCATTTTTGCCATATCTGCGCTTGCGGCGACATCTGTCTATGCAGCTCCGGTTCAGGTCGGGGAAGCGGCAGGTTCGGCTGCGACGTCTGCGTCTGCGGGTAGTTCTACCGCAGCCAGCGCCAGCACCGTAAGTTCAGCCGTGGGTGTCGCGCTGGCGGCAACCGGTGGCGGTGATGGCTCCAATACCGGAACCACGACCACCACGACAACCAGCACCCAGTAATAGCGGGTGTTTTAATCATAACCACACTTCGGTGTGGTTATTTCGCCCCTTCGGAGAAGAGTCGTGAAGCGACCTGCAATCATTCTGATTTGCCTGCTGCTGCAGGCGTGCTCGGCCACCACTAAAGGGCTGGGAAACTCACTGTGGGAAAGCATGTTCGGCACGCCGGGCGTGCATTTGACCGATGACGAACTTCAAAACATGCCCTATGCCAGTCAGTACATGCAGCTTAATGATGGCCCGCAGCTGTTTGTGGTGCTCGCTTTCGATGAAAACGGGCAGCAGAAATGGGTGACGCAGGATCAGGCCACCATCGTGACGCAGCATGGTCGTATCGTGAAAACCCTGCTGGGCGGCGACAACCTGCTGGAGGTGAATAATATTGCTGCCGATCCGCTGATCAAGCCGAACCAGATCGCCGACGGCGCAGGCTGGACGCGCACGATGGGCTGGACCGAGCACAAGCAGGTGCGTTACGCCACGGCACGCTCGACTTTCCGCTGGGACGGCACGGACAGCGTGAAAGTCGGCAGCGACGAAACCCATGTTCGCGTGCTGGATGAAGAAGTCACCACCGACCAGGCCACCTGGCACAACCGCTTCTGGATCGACGAGGAAGGGCAGATCCGCCAGTCCCTGCAGTATCTCGGTGCCGGATTCTTCCCGGTGAAAACCACCCTGATCAAGGCGGCGAAATCATGAAAACGCTCATCCACGTTGCGCTTATCGCCAGCCTTGCCGCGCCGCTGGCATGTTCCGCAGGGACGGTGAAGGTCTACACGCCGGACAGTGAAAAACCCAAAACCTTAACCCACGCTGAGCATCTGCTCGATCTCGTCGGACAGCCAAGGCTCGCCAACAGCTGGTGGCCGGGGGCAGTGATCGCTGAACGGCAGAAGACCGCTGAAGTGGAACAACAGCACAAGGCGCTCCTTGCCAGGCTGACGGGGTTAGCGGAGCAGGAGGATGGCGACGACGCGGCGGCCATTAACAGCGTTCGCCAGCAGCTGCAGGCGCTGAAGGTGACGGGCCGTCAGAACGTGAATCTTGACCCGGATGACGTGCGCGTTACGGAAAAGGGCAACCCCGCGCTGGAAGGGGAGTATACGCTCTGGCTGCCGGAAAAGCCGACGACGGTGACCGTGATGGGGCTTATCAGCAGCCCGGGTAAAAAGCCCTTTACGCCCGGTCGCGACGTGGCGAGCTACCTCGACGAGCAGAGCCTGCTGAGCGGTGCCGATAACAGCTACGCCTGGGTGGTTTACCCTGACGGGCACACACAAAAAGCCCCCGTCGCTTACTGGAATAAACGGCATATCGAACCTATGCCGGGCAGCATCATTTTTGTCGGTTTTGCCGACCATTTCTGGACGAAGGCGTATGACGGGCTTAACGCCGATATCCTTCACTCCCTGATTCAGCGGATACCGGAATAATGAAAAGAACCTATCTCTACAGCATGCTGGCGCTCTGCGTGAGTGCCGCGTGCCATGCAGAAACGTATCCGGCACCTATTGGCCCGTCTCAGTCAGACTTCGGCGGCGTCGGTTTGCTGCAAACGCCCACAGCGCGGATGGCGCGCGAAGGGGAAATTAGCCTTAACTACCGTGATAACGATCAGTATCGTTACTACTCGGCGTCGGTGCAGCTGTTCCCGTGGCTTGAAACCACGCTGCGTTACACCGACGTGCGTACGAAACAGTACAGCAGCGTTGATGCGTTCTCCGGCGACCAGACCTACAAAGATAAAGCCTTCGACGTCAAGCTGCGCCTGTGGGAAGAGAGCTACTGGATGCCGCAGGTGTCCGTGGGCGCCAAAGATATCGGTGGTACCGGTCTGTTTGATGCTGAATACATCGTGGCCAGTAAAGCCTGGGGGCCGTTCGACTTCTCGCTCGGCCTGGGATGGGGCTACCTGGGCACTGGCGGTAACGTGAAAAATCCGTTTTGCTCCTACAGCGATAAATACTGCTACCGCGATAACAGCTATAAGAAAGCGGGTTCCATCAACGGGGATCAGATGTTCCACGGTCCGGCATCGCTGTTTGGCGGCGTGGAGTATCAAACGCCCTGGCAGCCATTACGCCTGAAGCTGGAATATGAAGGGAATGACTACTCGCAGGACTTCGCCGGGAAGATTGAGCAGAAGAGCAAGTTTAACGTCGGCGCCATTTATCGCGTCACCGACTGGGCCGACGTTAACCTCAGCTACGAGCGCGGCAACACCGTGATGTTTGGCTTCACGCTGCGCACCAACTTTAACGATATGCGGCCACACTACAATGATAACGCGCGCCCTGCATACCAGCCGGAGCCGCAGGACGCGATTCTGCAGCACTCCGTGGTGGCAAACCAGCTGACGCTGCTGAAATACAATGCCGGCCTGGCGGATCCGAAAATTCAGGTGAAAGGCGATACGCTGTACGTCACCGGCGAGCAGGTGAAATACCGCGACTCGCGCGAAGGGATCGAACGCGCTAACCGGATCGTGATGAACGATCTGCCGGAGGGGATCCGCACGATCCGCGTGACGGAAAACCGCCTTAACCTGCCGCAGGTGACGACGGAAACGGACGTTGCCAGCCTCAAGCGCCATCTGGAAGGTGAACCGCTCGGGCATGAAACCGAGCTGGTGCAAAAACGCGTAGAACCGATCGTGCCGGAAACCACCGAGCAGGGCTGGTATATCGACAAATCGCGCTTCGATTTCCATATCGATCCGGTGCTGAACCAGTCCGTGGGCGGGCCGGAAAACTTCTACATGTATCAGCTGGGCGTCATGGCGACGGCGGATCTGTGGCTTACCGACCACCTGCTGACCACCGGTAGCCTGTTCGGCAACATCGCTAACAACTACGACAAGTTCAACTACACCAATCCGCCAAAAGACTCACAGCTGCCGCGCGTGCGTACTCGCGTGCGTGAATACGTGCAGAACGATGCTTACGTGAATAACCTGCAGGCCAACTACTTCCAGTACTTCGGCAACGGCTTCTACGGCCAGGTGTACGGCGGGTATCTGGAAACCATGTACGGCGGCGCGGGGGCGGAAGTGCTTTATCGTCCTGTCGACAGCAACTGGGCGTTCGGGCTTGATGCCAACTACGTCAAGCAGCGTGACTGGCGCAGCGCGCAGGACATGATGAAGTTCACCGACTACAGCGTCAAAACGGGCCATCTGACCGCCTACTGGACGCCGTCGTTCGCACCTGACGT
Source organism: Enterobacter sp. HG048 (assembly GCF_024702055.1). NCBI lineage: Bacteria > Pseudomonadati > Pseudomonadota > Gammaproteobacteria > Enterobacterales > Enterobacteriaceae > Enterobacter > Enterobacter sp. HG048. Next base: position 112,067 of record NZ_JANLIZ010000014.1, on the reverse strand, counting down.
GCTGGTGAAAGCCAGCGTCGGCCAGTACCTGGCGGGCGATAAGGGCGGTACGCTGGATATCTCTAAACACTTCGACAGCGGCGTCGTGGTGGGCGGCTACGCCACCATCACCAACGTTTCGCCGGACGAGTACGGGGAAGGGGACTTCACCAAAGGGGTCTACGTGTCGATTCCGCTGGATCTGTTCTCGTCAGGCCCAACCCGCAGCCGTGCGGCAGTAGGCTGGACGCCGCTGACGCGTGACGGGGGTCAACAGCTTGGACGTAAGTTCCAGCTGTATGACATGACGAGCGATAAGAACATTAACTTCCGCTGATGCCTCTCACCCTCTCCCCTAAGGGGAGAGGGGAATCCTCTCCATTGCGTCAAACATAAACAAAAAATATAGATCCCCGTCACATTTTTGCGTTATACAGGAACCTCGCCCTGGAGAATGAGGTGCTGTATGACATCCCTGACTCGCCCGCGCGTTGAGTTTATCTCAACTATCCTCCAGACCGTGCTGAACCTCGGTCTGTTGAGCCTTGGCCTGATACTGGTCGTCTTTTTGGGTAAAGAGACGGTGCATCTTGCGGATGTGCTGTTCGCCCCTGAACAAACCAGCAAATATGCGCTGGTGGAAGGCCTGGTGGTCTACTTTCTCTACTTTGAATTTATCGCCCTGATTGTGAAGTACTTTCAGTCCGGCTTTCACTTCCCGCTGCGTTATTTTGTCTACATTGGGATCACTGCGATAGTGCGGCTGATCATCGTCGATCATAAATCCCCGCTCGACGTGCTGATCTACTCGGCGGCGATCCTGCTGCTGGTGATCACCCTCTGGCTGTGTAATTCGAAGCGGCTGAAGCGCGAATAAAAAAATGGCGGCCCGGAGGCCGCCTAACAACAGTCACAAGTTGGGTCAATACAATACGTCTAAAGTTGAGGGTTGCAGTGGCATAACAAAATGAAACTTAACCTTTCACACCGCCCGCCGTCAGGCCGTTGACCAGCCAGCGCTGCGCCAGCAGGAACACCACGGTAATCGGGATGGCAGAGAGTACGGCCGCCGCGGCAAAGTCGCCCCACAGGTAGTTTTGCGGGTTGAGGTATTGCTGCATACCTACGGCCAGGGTGTAGCTGTTCACATCACGCAGTAACAGTGAGGCAACCGGTACTTCGGTGATCGCAGCGATAAACGACAGAATAAACACTACCGCCAGGATAGGCACCGACAGCGGCAGCAGCACCAGGCGGAACGCCTGCCACGGGGTTGCGCCATCCAGCGCGGCCGCTTCTTCCAGCGAGCCGTCGATGGTTTCGAAATAGCCTTTGATGGTCCACACATGCAGTGCGATACCGCCAAGGTAGGCGAAGATCACGCCGCCGTGGGTGTTCAGACCGATAAACGGTATGTACTGGCCCAGACGGTCAAACAGGGCATACAGCGCCACCAGAGACAGCACGGCCGGGAACATCTGGAAAATCAGCATCCCTTTCAGCAGTGAGGCTTTGCCCGGGAACTTCATACGGGCGAAAGCGTACGCACAGGTCGTGGAGAGCGTCACGATGCCTATCGCGGTGATCCCGGCGATTTTCACCGAGTTCCACAGCCACAGCAGCACCGGGAACGGCGGCGGCGTGACGCGGCCATCCGCGTGTTCCACGCTGAAGCCCAGCGCGAGCTTCCAGTGTTCCCAGGAGATTTCGTCCGGGATCAGGCTCCCCGTCGCGAAGTTACCCGAACGCAGGGAGATGGCGATAACCATCAGCAGCGGGAACATGATCGCCGCGATGAAAATCAGCAGGCCTAAGTGCGTCGCCAGGAGGCGCAGTTTTTGAGATTTGGGTTGTACCATTGCCATGATCGATGCCCTCCTTAGTCAAATTTCATACGTGTGGCTTTCAGGTTCACAATCGCCAGAGCGCCAACCAGCAGGAAGATCAGGGTGGCAATCGCCGCCGCCAGACCGAAGTCCTGGCCGCCGCCGCCTTCGAAGGCGATACGGTAGGTGTAGCTCACGAGCAGGTCGGTATAGCCTGCTGGCGTCGTGGTGCCAAGGCGGTCCGGGCCGCCGTTGGTCAACAGCTGAATCAGCACGAAGTTGTTAAAGTTAAAGGCGAAGCTGGCAATCATCAGCGGCGTCAGCGGCTTAATGAGCAGCGGCAGCGTAATTTTAAAGAAGTTCTGGAACGGGCCCGCGCCGTCCATCGCCGAGGCTTCATACAGATCGTCCGGGATAGCCTTCAGCAGGCCCATGCAGAGGATCATCATGTACGGATAACCGAGCCAGGTGTTCACGATGATAATCATCGAGCGAGCGGTGGTCGGGTCGCTGAACCAGGCCGGTTTGATGCCGAACAGGGCGCTCAGCATCATGTTGATTTCACCGAAGCTCTGGTTAAACAGCCCTTTGAAAATCAGAATCGAGATAAACGACGGTACGGCATACGGCAGGATCAGCAGCACGCGGTAAATCGCTTTGCCTTTCAGGGATTCCCACTGGACCAGACAGGCCAGCACCATGCCCACGGCCACGGTCAGGATCACCGTCAGTACGGAGAAGACCACCGTCCAGACGAAGATGGCGAAGAACGGTTTCTGAATGCCTTCGTCGGTAAACACGCGGGTAAAGTTGTCCCAGCCGATGGTGACGGTATAGCCCGGGCTGAGCTTGTCATCACCCCATTTGCCGTCGGCAGTAACGGACTGATAGAAACCAATGTCGTTATTCGGACGGTATTTCACGCCGCTCTGGTTGTTGGTCAGCGTGCCGTCGTCCGCCAGGGTATAGAGCGGCTGCGTGCCGGAGAACTGGCGCAGCGAGCTCATGGTCACCTTACTTTCGTCTGGCAGGACGGCGGTGAGCTGGGTCAGCGCCTGACGGTTCTGGGTAATGACGCGCAGGTTGGCACGTTCACCCTCTGGCAGGGCCTGTGCCTCTTTTAAGGCCAGCTTCTGCTCGCCGCCAAATTTGAACGCGTCGGAGACATAGTATTTGCTGCTTGCTTCGTCAGTAAGCGCTAACTTCCACTCGTTCCCGGCAGGATACAGGGCGAAGTTAAAGGTCTTGCCTGCCTGATATGAGCGATCCAGCAGGACCTGCTGCGCGCGTTCCTGCGCAAGCTGGTTGGTGCTGCTGTAGTTGGTAAACGCAATGGCGATGGTACAAATCAGCGGGAACAGGACAAACAGCCCCATCCCGGCCACGCCCGGGTAGACATAGCGCCAGGCATAGGCTTTACGATTAGCGAAAATATACAGGCCAGCAGAGCTTAAAATCAGCGTCATGATGGCAAACAGATATTCCCCTTGTACGTACATTAAAACAACAAGGTAACCCACCAGCAGACACAGCAGACCTATCGCTGACCACTTCAGCGCGTCGCTTTGCCACCAGCGTTTCTTTTTAATGACATCCATGGGGTTTTTCCTCTACAACGTTTGATCTTTTCTCCCTCTCCTGGGGGAGAGGGAGAGGGGACTACGTCATTACTTAGTAATACGACCCTGAGCATCTTTCAGCGCGGCATCGACAGTCTGACGACCGCTTGCAGCGTTGATGACCGCGGTACGCGTGGCGTACCAGAACGCAGCCATCTGTGGGATGTTCGGCATGATTTCGCCTTTCTGGGCGTTATCCATGGTGGCCGCGATACGTGGGTCTTTCGCCAGCTGATCCTGGAAGGATTTCAGCGCGACGGCGCCCAGCGGTTTGTCCTTGTTCACTTCATCCAGACCCTGATCGGTCAGCAGGTAGTTTTCCAGGAACTCTTTCGCCAGCTCTTTGTTCGGGCTGGCGGCGTTGATGCCCGCGCTCAGCACGCCAACGAACGGTTTAGATGGCTTGCCTTTGAAGGTTGGCAGCAGCGTCACGCCGTAGTTGACTTTGCTCTTGTCGATGTTGGTCCAGGCCCACGGACCGTTGATGGTCATCGCGGTTTCGCCTTTGTTGAACGCCGCTTCCGCGATGGAGTAGTCGGTATCCGCGTTCATGTGTTTGTTCTTGATCAGATCCACCAGGAAGGTCAGACCCGCTTTCGCGCCAGCGTTGTCCACGCCCACGTCTTTAACGTCATATTTGCCGTTTTCAAACTTGAACGCGTAACCGCCGTCGGCAGCAATCAGCGGCCAGGTGAAGTACGGCTCTTGCAGGTTGAACATCAGCGCGGATTTACCTTTCGCCTTCAGCTCTTTATCCAGTTTCGGGATCTCTTCCCAGGTTTTCGGTGGGTTTGGTACCAGGTCTTTGTTGTAAATCAGAGACAGGGCTTCAACCGCGATAGGGTATGCGATCAGCTTGCCGTTATAGCGAACGGCGTCCCAGGTGAACGGGAACAGTTTGTCCTGGAAAGCTTTGTCCGGCGTCACTTCAGCCAGCAGGCCAGACTGCGCGTAACCCCCGAAACGGTCATGCGCCCAGAAGATGATGTCCGGGCCGTCGCCGGTTGCTGCAACCTGCGGGAACTTCTCTTCCAGTTTGTCCGGGTGTTCTACGGTCACTTTGATGCCGGTATCTTTCTCGAATTTTTTGCCCACTTCGGCCAGGCCGTTATAGCCTTTGTCGCCGTTAATCCAGATAACCAGTTTGCCTTCTTCAATTTTGGCGAGCGCCGGTGCGGAAACCATCATTGCTGCGAGGGCGGACAATGCGAAAACGCGTGCGCCAGTCTTGATATTCATAGCTGCCATCCTTTTTGGTGATGTCTCGTGGTATGACTTCAGTGGTTCAACGTGTCTCAGTCTCCTTATTTGACATCCTCTTTCCATCCTCCTAACCCCTACGCCCCACCCCCCGTTTGTGTGATCTCCGTTGCATAAATTTAAGTTATGAGTGCTGGCGCACATAAAAACCCACCGAATTTTGCAGGCGGCTTCACGAATTTTGCCTCAGCCCGCCTACGGCGGTCGCAGAGCCTGCTCTCTCATCCTCCCGCCTCCTCCCCCATAAAAAAGGCGGGGGGTGGAGGATTCGGGAAAGTAATGGATACCCCATAGTGAACTTATCTTGAATGTTTCTGTCGGTGACAGGTTGTAACGAAGGGAGAAGGGCATGGCGAGCGTACAGCTGCGTAATGTAACGAAAGCCTGGGGTGACGTTGTGGTGTCGAAAGACATCAATCTGGACATCAACGAAGGCGAATTCGTGGTGTTTGTTGGCCCATCAGGCTGTGGTAAATCTACTCTGCTGCGTATGATTGCCGGTCTTGAAACGATTACCAGCGGCGACCTGCTGATTGGTGATACCCGAATGAACGACATCCCGCCTGCCGAACGTGGCGTAGGCATGGTGTTCCAGTCTTATGCACTCTATCCCCACCTTTCCGTTGCCGAAAATATGTCCTTTGGCCTGAAGCTGGCCGGCGCGAAGAAAGAGGTGATTAACCAGCGCGTGACGCAGGTGGCGGAAGTGTTACAGCTGGCGCATCTGCTGGAGCGTAAACCGAAAGCGCTTTCCGGCGGGCAGCGTCAGCGTGTGGCGATTGGCCGTACGCTGGTGGCCGAACCGCGCGTGTTCCTGCTCGATGAACCTCTCTCTAACCTGGATGCCGCCCTGCGCGTCCAGATGCGTATTGAAATCTCCCGTCTGCATAAGCGTCTTGGCCGCACGATGATTTACGTCACCCACGATCAGGTGGAAGCGATGACCCTCGCCGACAAAATCGTGGTGCTGGATGCCGGTCGCGTGGCGCAGGTGGGTAAACCGCTGGAGCTGTACCACTACCCGGCAGACCGCTTTGTTGCGGGCTTTATTGGCTCGCCAAAGATGAACTTCCTGCCCGTCAAAGTGACCGCGACAGCCATTGAACAGGTACAGGTGGAGCTGCCAAACCGCCAGCAGGTCTGGCTGCCGGTCGACAGCGCCAACGTACAGGTCGGGGCAAACATGTCCCTCGGTATTCGTCCTGAGCATCTGCTGCCGAGCCACATCGCTGATGTGACCCTGGAAGGTGACGTTCAGGTCGTCGAACAGCTTGGTCACGAAACACAGATTCATATCCAGATCCCCGCCATCCGTCAGAACCTGGTCTACCGCCAGAACGACGTGGTGTTGGTAGAAGAGGGTGCCACATTCGCTATCGGCTTGCCGCCAGAGCGTTGCCATCTGTTCCGTGAGGATGGCACTGCATGTCGTCGGTTGCACAAAGAGCCAGGCGTTTAAGCAATCCCAAAAGAAGACACGAAACCGACAGGTGAAGTGTTCAAAGAAAAGCAATGATCTCAGGAGATAGAATGATGATTACTCTGCGCAAACTTCCTCTGGCAGTTGCCGTCGCAGCGGGCGTAATGTCTGCTCAGGCACTGGCCGTGGATTTCCATGGTTATGCTCGTTCCGGTATCGGCTGGACGGGTAGTGGCGGCGAACAACAGTGCTTCCAGGCAACCGGTGCTCAAAGTAAATACCGTCTGGGTAACGAATGTGAAACCTATGCGGAACTGAAACTGGGCCAGGAAGTGTGGAAAGAAGGCGATAAGAGCTTCTACTTCGACACCAACGTCGCGTATTCCGTGGCGCAACAGAACGACTGGGAGGCCACTGACCCGGCGTTCCGTGAAGCCAACGTGCAGGGTAAAAACCTGATTGAATGGCTGCCAGGTTCGACTATCTGGGCCGGTAAGCGCTTCTATCAGCGTCATGACGTCCACATGATCGACTTCTACTACTGGGATATTTCAGGTCCTGGTGCGGGTCTGGAAAACATCGACGTAGGTTTTGGTAAGCTCTCTCTGGCTGCAACCCGTTCTTCTGAAGCCGGCGGTTCTTCATCCTTCGCCAGCAACAGCGTTTATGACTACACCACTCGTACGGCGAACGATGTCTTTGACGTGCGTTTAGCCCAGATGGAAATTAACCCGGGCGGTACCCTGGAGCTGGGGGCTGATTACGGCCGTGCAAACCCACGTGATGATTATCACCTGATCGACGGCGCATCTAAAGATGGCTGGATGTTCACCGCTGAACACACGCAGAGCATGCTGAAAGGCTACAACAAGTTTGTTCTGCAATATGCAACTGACTCTATGACCTCTCAGGGTAAAGGTCTGTCGCAAGGTTCGAACATTGGCACCACTGACGATATCAACTACGGCATCAACAACAACGGGCACCTGTGGCGCGTACTTGACCACGGTGCTATCTCCCTGGGCGATAGCTGGGACCTGATGTACGTCGGTATGTACCAGGATATCAACTGGGATAACAACAACGGTACGAAATGGTGGACCGTAGGCGTTCGTCCTATGTACAAATGGACGCCTATCATGAGCACTCTGCTTGAAGTGGGCTACGACAACGTCAAATCTCAGGAAACTGGCGAAACCAACAACCAGTATAAAATCACCCTGGCACAACAGTGGCAGGCTGGCGACAGCATCTGGTCACGTCCAGCAATCCGCGTCTTCGCCACCTATGCCAAGTGGGATGAAAAATGGGGTTATGCGCCTTCAGGTAAAAACTCCGTTGCGGGTTACACCCCAGGCATGGCCTATAGCGATACCACTGCGAAAAGCTTCAGCCGCGGCGACAACGACGAGTGGTCCTTCGGCGCCCAGATGGAAATCTGGTGGTAATCCCGTCTTAACCTGACGTAATGACCAAACTGAGGGGCGCAAGCCCCTCAATCCTTGGGACGGCGCGCTATTGCCTGGCTACCGCTGAACCTGTGCATTTTGAGGTGATAACAATGAAAATGAACAAAACTCTCCTTGCCCTTTGTTTAACCGCAGGGCTGCTGGCGAGCGCGCCTTCTGTAACGCTCGCTAACGTCAATTTCGTTCCACAAAACACAACATCCGCGCCAGCCATTCCGACAGCGGCATTGCAACAGCTGGTCTGGACCCCTGTCGATCAGTCTAAAACCCAGACCACCCAGCTTTCAACGGCTGGTCAGTCACTTAATGTTCCGGGTATTACCGGCCCTGTCGCTGCGTATAGCGTACCCGCCAATATCGGTGAACTGGCCATTACGTTGACCAGTGAGGTTAACAAGCAGACGAGCGTATTTGCACCAAACGTGCTTATTCTCGATCAGAACATGACGCCATCTGCCTTTTTCCCTAGTGAATACTTTACATATCAGGAACCCGGCGTAATGAGCGCCGACCGTCTGGAAGGCGTCATGCGCCTTACGCCAGCGCTCGGCCAGCAAAAACTCTACGTGCTGGTCTTTACTACTGAGCAAGATCTTCAGAAGACCACCACGTTGCTCGATCCGGCTAAAGCCTACGCAAAAGGTACCGGTAACGCGATTCCTGATATTCCAGACCCGATTGCTCGTCACGTCACCGACGGAACGTTAAAGCTGAAGGTGAAAACGAACAGCGGTTCCAGCGTGCTGGTCGGCCCGCTGTTTGGCTCTTCCGGTTCCGGCCCTGTCACTGTAGGTAACACAGCTGCACCTGCCTATACCGCGCCAGCTTCCACGGCAGCCGCACCGGTAGCGGCCGCAGCGCCTGCCCCGGCGAAGAAGGCTGAGCCGGTGCTGAACGACACCGAAGAATACTTCAACAACGCCATTAAGCAGGCGGTGAAGCGCGGCGATGTCGATAAAGCGCTGAAACTGCTTGATGAAGCCGAACGTTTAGGTTCAACCACTGCCCGTTCCACCTTTATCAGCAGTGTAAAAGGCAAGGGGTAACCGTTTCCCCACAGTGCTGATTTGTTAGTAGTTTGGTGCGCCTGAGTGGGCGCACTTTTTTTCGTATCCGCCAGGCTGTTGCGCCTATGTTGCGATCGTGATCGTTAAATAACGTTTGGCCCCCCTCAATCCGTGTTTCTGCGATACAATGCCATTACGTTATGTATCGGAGAGTCTGGCATGTCACACCCTGCGCTAACGCAACTGCGTGCGCTGCGCTATTTCGACCAAATACCTGCGCTTGATCCGCAGCAACTGGACTGGCTGTTGCTGGAAGATTCCATGACGAAACGTTTTGAGCAACAGGGTAAAACGGTCACGGTGACCCTGATTCAGGAAGGGTTTGTCTCTGGCGATGAGATCGCCAGCGAGCTGCCGCTGCTGCCGCAAGAGCCACGCTACTGGCTGCGCGAAATTTTACTCTGTGCTGATGGTGAGCCGTGGCTTGCCGGACGGACGGTGGTGCCCGAGTCAACTCTTTCCGGGCCAGAGCTGGCGCTGCAACGTCTGGGGAAAACGCCGCTGGGGCGTTACCTTTTCACCTCGTCTGAGCTTACCCGGGATTTTATTGAGATTGGTCGTGATGCCGAACTGTGGGGGCGTCGTTCCCGCCTTCGCCTGAGCGGTAAACCGTTAATTCTGACGGAGCTTTTTTTACCGGCATCACCGTTGTACTAAGAGGAAGAAAAAATGGAGTGGAGCCTGACGCAGAATAAGCTGTTGGCGTATCACCGCTTAATGCGTACCGATAAACCCATTGGCGCGCTACTGCTGCTGTGGCCGACCCTGTGGGCGCTGTGGCTCGCCACGCCGGGCGTGCCGCCGCTGTGGATCCTTGGCGTGTTCGTTGCCGGCGTCTGGCTGATGCGCGCGGCGGGCTGCGTGGTCAACGACTATGCCGATCGTAAATTCGACGGTCATGTTAAGCGTACTGCCGGTCGTCCGTTACCCAGCGGGCAGGTCACCGGGAAAGAAGCCCGCGTGCTGTTTATTGTTCTGGTGCTGCTCTCTTTCCTGCTGGTGTTAACCCTCAACACCATGACCATTCTGCTTTCCGTTGCGGCGCTGGCGTTGGCCTGGGTTTATCCGTTTATGAAACGCTATACCCACCTGCCTCAGGTGGTGCTGGGTGCGGCGTTTGGCTGGTCGATTCCGATGGCGTTTGCGGCGGTTAGTGAGTCCTTACCGCTCAGCTGCTGGCTGATGTTTCTGGCGAACATTCTCTGGGCCGTGGCGTATGACACGCAATACGCGATGGTAGACCGCGACGATGACCTGAAAATTGGCATCAAATCCACCGCCATCCTCTTTGGTCGTCAGGACAAGCTGATTATCGGTATCCTGCAGGTTGCGGTACTGGCGCTGATGGTCGCGATTGGTCGCCTGAACGGGCTGAACTGGGAGTTTTACTGGTCCGTGCTGGTGGCGGGACTGCTGTTTGCGTACCAGCAAAAGCTGATTGCTAAGCGTGAACGTGACGCCTGTTTTAAAGCGTTTATGAACAATAACTACGTTGGTCTGGTGCTGTTTTTAGGCCTGGCGATGAGCTATTTCTTATAAAAAAGTCGGGTGGCGGCTTCGCCTTACCCGACCTACGAGTTAGCAGGACATGGAGGCCCGGTAAGCGCTAGCGCCACCGGGCTTTTTTTACCGGCGACGAAGCAGCCGCAGCGCGTTCGCCGTCACCAGTACCGTTGCCCCGGTATCCGCCAGCACCGCCAGCCACAGTCCGGTCATGCCGAGCAGCGTCGTCACGAGGAAAATTCCTTTCAGCCCGAGCGCAATGCCGATGTTCTGACGGATGTTGGCCCGCGTCGCGCGCGCCAGGCTAATCATCTGCGCCAGCCCGGTCAGGCGGTTGTGCGTCAATGCCGCGTCGGCCGTTTCCAGCGCCACGTCGGTGCCGCTGCCCATCGCTATACCGATGGTGGACGCTTTCATCGCCGGGGCATCGTTAATCCCGTCACCGACCATTGCCAGCGGCGCGCGAGCGTTCAGCTCCGTCACGGCGCTGACCTTATCCGCAGGCAACAGTCCGGCTTTAAACTCCAGCCCTAGCTCACCGGCAATCGCTGCCGCCGCGCGAGGGTTATCACCGGTGAGTATAACGCCCTGCACGCCCAGCTTGTGCAGCGCCGCCACGGCTCCTTTGGCGTCATCGCGCAGGGTATCGCGCAGTGCCAGCATCCCTTTCGCGACGCCGTCCTGCAGGACGATCACGACGGTTTGTCCGGTCTGTTCTAACGCCTCAACCTCTGGATTAGAAGACTTGCCCGCCGCGACAATCAGCACCTTTTTACCGTCAACGATGGCCTCAATCCCTGACCCGACCAGCGCCCGCTGGGCGATTGCCGGAGGGATGTCCAGCCCGCGCGACTGCGCTTCTCGCACCATCGCCTGCGCCAGCGGGTGAGTGGACCCCTGTTCAACGGCGGCGGCCAGGGTCAGCAGCTCATCTTCACTGATTTCCTGCGGATATACGCCGGTTACCTGCGGCTTACCCACGGTTAACGTACCGGTTTTATCGAAGGCGATATGCTGGACCTGGCTCAGTTGCTCCAGCGCCGCGCCGCCCTTAATCAGCGCCCCGCGACGCGCCGCCGACGCAAGACCTGAGGTAATCGCAGCCGGGGTGGAAATCACCAGCGCGCACGGGCAGCCAATCAGCAGCAGCGTCAGCCCTTTATAAATCCAGCCCTCCCACGGCGCGCCAAATAACAGCGGCGGGACGACGGTGACCAGCAGGGCAACCAGCATGATGGCAGGGGTATAAATTCGGCTGAAGCGATCGATAAAGCGTTCGACCGGCGCGCGGCGCTCTTCGGCCTCTTCAATCAGCTTAAGGATACGGTCGATGGCGCTGTCGCCCGGCTCGGAAAGCACGGTGAGCTGCACCAGACGGTCGACGCTGGTGGCGCCAGCAGGCACTTTTTCACCCGCGGCGCGCTCTACCGGAATGGATTCCCCGGTCAGGGCGCTTTCATCAAAGCTCGCGGTGGCGGTAAGCAGCGCGCCGTCTGCAGGCAGACGCCCCCCTGCGGCCACCTCAATCACGTCGCCCGGACGCAGCGTAGTGATGGCGACCGTTTCACGCGTGCCGTTTACCACGCGCGTGGCGGTTTCCGGCTTCAGCGCCATCAGCGCGCTGACCCCTTTACGCGCCCGGCTCGCCGCCCAGCCCTCAAGGCGTTCGCCGATTAAGAACAGCAGCAGTACCATCGCCGCTTCTGCCGTCGCGCCAATGAACAGCGCGCCGATTGCCGCCACGCTCATCAGCGTTTCGATGGCAAACCAGCTGCCGCTTTTCATCAGGCGCAGCGCCTGACGGGCAATCGGGAACAGGCCGACCAGCGTGGTGGCGATAAACGCCAGATTGCCGAACGGATGGTTAATCTGCTCCAGCCCCCAGCTCAGGGCCATCATGATGATGAGGGTAACGAGCGGCAGGTTTTCTTTCAGGGTGGAGGCTTTTTCAACGGGCGTCGTTTCGCTGCGCAGGGTATAGCCCGCCTTGCTGACGGCGGCTTCAACCTGTTTGCTGACGTCGGTATCGGCGCTAACCAGCAGCTTTTCGGTGGCGAACAGCACCTGAACGTGACTCACGCCCGGCACCTGTTTGACGGCGTTTTCCACCTTGCGGGCGCAGGCCGCGCAGTCCATGCCGTTGACGACCCAGCTGTAGCGGTTGCCGCTTTCAGGAAGGGGTTGAGTTGGCGTTTCGCACGCGCCTTCGCAGCAGCAGTCGTCTTTCGACGGCACCGGGCTGAGCTTAAGTGCCGAGAATTGAGGTACTTTTTTAGGTATTTCTGGAGTCGACATGGCAGTCTCCGGCAATGATAATTTTCTCATTAACCGCAGCATACACTCTGGAGTCGACTCCAGAGTCAAGCGCTATTTAGATATACAGCGAACGCACAATCAGGAAATGCCCGGCAAAGTAACACGCGGCGGCAATCGCGTTATCCGCCCGGAAGCGGCGGCGATAGTGGCTGCCCAGCCAGACGACATTCCCGATCAGCAGCAGCGCGGCGCCGAAGAAAGCGGACATCGCCGGAGCGGTCGGACGGAAGAACCACAGCTCGCCTGCCAGCCACACCATCACCAGCGTCATGGCGATAAACGTACAGACCGGCAAACGCATCTCTTCCAGTCGTGACCAGATCACCGCAATCAGCAGCGCGCCAATCACCAGCAGCACCAGCGGCAGCGGCCAGAAGAAGGAGAGCGTCATCTGGCTGGCAAAGTAGATGGTATACAGCAGATGGGAGAGGAAGAACGCGCCCACAGCATAGAGCAGACGCTGGCGCGGCAGCAGGGTTAAGGCATCGCCAATCAGGGATGCACAAAGCCCGGCGAGCACCAGATAGCTGACGGCGTTAAACATCGGCGCTTGCCAGGCCAGCAGCAGCAGGAGCAACAGCGTGACCGGTTTAAACAACCAGCGCTGCCATGTGGGACCGCGGTACGACGCATCGACATAAAGCCATGCGGAAAAACAGACAGCGATAAATGACCAAAGCATATTAACTCCCTGTATCTGTTAAGTCTGAATAATCAGTTTCTGATCCAGTGTAGTGACGCGGGCGGGCGTTTGGCAATGGCGGGGGAGGCAAGGTATCCTGAATTCCGCAAAATCTGATGGGATTGTCGAATGAGCAAGATGCCGCTTTTTTTCATTATCGTGGTGGCGATTATCGTCATTGCCGCCTCGTTCCGTTTCGTGCAGCAGCGCCGCGAGAAGGCGGATAACGATGCCGCACCGCTGATGCAAAAGCGCGTGGTGGTGACCAACAAACGCGAGAAACCGCTCAACGATCGCCGCTCGCGCCAGCAGCAGGTGACGCCTGCGGGCACAGCAATGCGCTATGAGGCGAGCTTTAGGCCGGAAACGGGCGGCCTGGAGATGACCTTCCGCCTGGAGGCGCAGCAGTACCATCAGCTGACGGTGGGGGAGAAAGGAACTCTGAGCTACAAAGGGACGCGGTTTGAAGGGTTCAGGACGGAATAATGCACGCACGGTCCCCTCTCCCTGTGGGAGAGGGTTAGACTGAGGCCATCAGGCCGCACCTTACTTCTTCACCTGCGCCTTAAATTTCTTCATCCACACCAGCAGCTCAAACACGCCGAAAATAAATACGCGAAGCTGCTGCCAGCCCGTCATCTGCGGGCCGTCTTTCGGCAGACCGTTTTTCAGCATCACCATCTGCAGGGCGTGCATAAACGACGTGAAAATCAGCGCGACGTTAACGAAAATATTCATCGGGCGCGGGAACGGGTGCACCAGATTCAGAATCAGGAACGCCCAGACGCCCAGCATCAGCAAACGTCCCAGGTTAATCAGTACCGGCATCGGAGCCTCCTTGTGCCTGACGGTGATAAAGACGATAGGCCACCTGACCAGCGACCTTTTCGCGGTGCAGATCCCAGTGGGCGGGAACAGGTGGTAAACCGTTTTCCACTTCGCTTTCAACGTAAATTAGCGCGTCATCCGCCAGCCAGCCGTTTTGCTCCAGCAGGGATAACGTCTCTTCCAGCAGCCCCTTGCGGAACGGCGGGTCGACAAACACCACGTTATGCGGCGTGCCTTTCTGCGCAAGAAAACTCAGCGTGTTGGTGTTCACGACTTTGGCGTTGCTCGCCTTCAGCGTCGCCAGATTTTGCTGCAGCGTCTGCGCAACGCCGCGCTCCATCTCCAGCAGCGTGGCGCTGGCGGCATAGCGCGACAGCGCTTCCAGTCCGAGCGCGCCGCTTCCGGCGAAGCAGTCCAGGCAGTGGGCGTCTACCATTGACGGGGCCAGCCAGTTAAACAGCGTCTCGCGCACGCGGTCGGTGGTAGGGCGTAAACCGGGGCTGTCCGGCACCGGTAATTTCCGGCCTCGCCACTGACCGCCGATAATACGAATTTGACCGGCCGGGGCGCGGTTGGGTTTCTTCATCTCAGGAAAGCTCTGTTAACAATTGGCCTGCGATTGCGGGCGGTGATGTCAATTAAGTAAAGTGTTAGACTATTTCATCATTTTTTTAGCTTCCATGTATATAGCGCCGCGAGGAGTGTAGTCGCAGATGGCAAAACAAAAAAAACGTGGCTTCTTTTCCTGGCTGGGCTTCGGTGAAAAAGAGCAAGAAACAGAACAGAAAACCGAAGAGCAACAAGCCGTTGAAGAGCAGTCACAGCCTGAAACGCCTGTAGAAACCGCCGCGGTTGTCGACGCGGAAGAAACGGCGCACAGCAAAGAAGAGATTGAAACCTTTGCACAAGAGGTGGTTGAGGTCACGGAACAGGTTCAGGAGAGCGAGAAGCCAGAACCGATTATCGTTGAGGACATTACCGAAGCGCCACAGGCCGTTATCGAGCACGAAGAGCTGCCGCTACCGGAAGAGGTGAAAGCGGAAGAGGTCTCTGCAGAAGAGTGGCAGGCGGAAGCGGAAACCGTTGAAATTGTTGAGGCGGTGGAAGAAGAAGCGGCACTCGAGCCAGAGCTGACCGACGAAGAGCTGGAAGCCCAGGCGCTGGCGGCAGAAGCCGCGGAAGAAGCGGTCATCGTCGTGCCGGTGGAAGAGCAGGCCGAAGACGAGATCGTCCAGGAGCAGGAAAAACCGACCAAAGAAGGTTTCTTTGCGCGCCTGAAGCGCAGCCTGCTCAAAACCAAAGAAAACTTAGGTTCCGGATTTATCAGTCTGTTCCGCGGCAAGAAGATCGACGACGATCTCTTTGAAGAGCTGGAAGAACAGTTGCTGATTGCGGACGTCGGCGTGGAAACCACCCGTAAGATCATCGCCAACCTGACCGAAGGGGCGAGCCGCAAACAGCTGCGCGACGCCGAAGCGCTGTACGGTCTGCTGAAAGACGAGATGGGCGAAATTCTCGCAAAAGTTGACGAACCGCTTAATATTGAAGGCAAAACGCCATTTGTTATTCTGATGGTCGGCGTGAACGGCGTGGGTAAAACCACCACCATCGGCAAGCTGGCGCGTCAGTTCGAGCAGCAGGGCAAATCGGTGATGCTGGCGGCGGGCGATACCTTCCGCGCGGCAGCGGTTGAGCAGCTGCAGGTCTGGGGCCAGCGCAACAACATTCCGGTGATTGCCCAGCATACCGGCGCTGACTCCGCGTCCGTGATCTTCGATGCCATCCAGGCGGCGAAGGCGCGCAACGTGGACGTGCTGATTGCCGATACCGCAGGGCGTTTGCAGAACAAATCGCACCTGATGGAAGAGTTGAAGAAAATCGTTCGCGTCATGAAGAAGCTGGACGAAGACGCACCGCATGAAATTATGCTGACCATTGATGCCAGCACCGGACAGAATGCCATCAGTCAGGCGAAGCTGTTCACTGAAGCGGTAGGACTGACGGGGATCGCGCTGACCAAGCTGGACGGCACCGCGAAAGGCGGGGTGATCTTCTCCGTGGCCGACCAGTTCGGCATTCCTATCCGTTACATCGGTGTGGGCGAGCGTATTGAGGATTTGCGTCCGTTTAAGGCGGACGACTTTATTGAGGCATTATTTGCCCGAGAGGACTAACAATGATTCGCTTTGAACACGTCAGCAAGGCCTATCTCGGTGGGAGACAAGCGCTGCAGGGGGTGACATTCCACCTGCAGCCGGGTGAGATGGCATTCCTGACCGGCCATTCCGGCGCGGGGAAAAGTACCCTGCTCAAGCTTATCTGTGGGATCGAGCGGCCAAGCGCCGGGAAAATCTTTTTCGGCGGCCATGAGATCAGCCGCCTGAAAAACCGCGAAGTGCCGTTCCTGCGTCGTCAGATCGGCATGATTTTCCAGGATCACCACCTGCTGATGGATCGCACCGTTTTCGATAACGTGGCCATTCCGCTGATTATTGCCGGTGCCAGCTATGACGATATCCGCCGTCGCGTTTCTGCGGCGCTGGATAAGGTCGGGCTGCTGGACAAAGCGAAGAACTTCCCGATCCAGCTCTCCGGCGGTGAACAGCAGCGCGTGGGCATCGCCCGCGCGGTGGTGAACAAGCCTGCGGTGCTGCTGGCGGATGAACCGACCGGTAACCTGGACGATGCCCTGTCAGAAGGGATTTTGCGTCTGTTTGAGGAATTCAACCGCGTAGGGGTCACGGTATTGATGGCGACGCACGACATCGGGCTGATTTCCCGTCGTTCGTACCGCATGCTGACCCTGAGCGACGGTCATTTGCACGGAGGCCACGGTGAATAAGCGTGATGCAATAAACCAGATTCGGCAGTTCGGAAACCGGTTTGACCGTTTCCGTAAGCCGCAGGGCGGTGGTGATGGCAATCGTAATGCGCCGAAGCGCCAGAAGGCCGCGCCAAAACCGGCCTCCCGTAAAACCAACGTGTTCAACGAGCAGGTGCGCTACGCTTTCCACGGCGCGCTGCAGGACCTGAAAAGCAAACCGCTGGCGACGTTCCTGACGGTGATGGTGATCGCCATCTCCCTGACGCTGCCAAGCGTCTGCTATATGGTCTATAAAAACGTCAACCAGGCGGCCTCACAGTATTATCCGTCTCCGCAGATCACGGTCTATCTGGATAAAGCCCTCGACGATAACGCCGCCGCGCAGGTGGTTGGGCAAATCCAGGCCGAGCAGGGCGTGGAGAAGGTCAACTATCTCTCGCGTGAAGACGCCCTAGGCGAGTTCCGTAACTGGTCTGGCTTTGGCGGCGCGCTGGATATGCTTGAAGAGAACCCGCTGCCCGCCGTGGCGGTGGTGATCCCGAAGCTGGATTTCCAGGGGACCGATTCGCTTAACACCCTGCGCGATCGCATCACGCGCATTAAGGGCATTGATGAAGTGCGCATGGACGACAGCTGGTTTGCGCGTCTCTCAGCCCTGACCGGGCTGGTAGGACGCGTCGCGGCGATGATTGGCGTGCTGATGGTGGCGGCGGTCTTCCTCGTCATCGGCAACAGCGTGCGCCTGAGCATCTTTGCCCGTCGCGATACCATCAACGTGCAGAAACTGATTGGTGCGACGGATGGCTTCATCCTTCGACCGTTCCTTTACGGTGGCGCACTGCTCGGTTTTTCCGGTGCATTTCTTTCACTGATATTGTCAGAAATTTTGGTGATGCGGCTCTCGTCTGCCGTCACTGAAGTGGCGCAGGTTTTCGGAACGAAGTTTGATATCAGTGGCTTAGGCTTCGATGAGTGCCTGTTGCTGCTGCTGGTTTGTTCGATGATTGGGTGGGTGGCAGCCTGGCTGGCAACCGTTCAACATTTACGTCACTTTACTCCCGACTAATAAAAGCGTGATATAATCTTTCCCTGCACCGATAAGTTCGCTCTGCAGGGAAAGCGTCCCTGTTGTCGCTTCCCCTGTTATCATCTCCATGTCACAATTTGTGCGTAATTTATTCACCGTTGCACCTGGAACTTGTGGATAAAATCACTGTCTGATAAAAGAGTGAATGCTAATCTCGTTGCTCAAACGCTTTGGCATGGTTGTTGCCTGACGGGGACAACCTGGACCAGAAGAAACATTGAGAGGAATGAATGACCAAAGAAATGCAAACTTTAGCTTTAGCCCCTGTTGGTAACCTGGAATCTTATATCCGGGCTGCGAACACCTGGCCGATGTTAACGGCCGAGGAAGAAAAGGAGCTTGCTGAAAAGCTGCATTACCAGGGCGATCTGGAAGCAGCTAAGACGCTGATCCTGTCTCACCTGCGCTTTGTTGTTCACGTTGCTCGTAATTATGCGGGCTACGGCCTGCCGCAGGCGGACTTGATTCAGGAAGGTAACATCGGTCTGATGAAGGCTGTACGTCGCTTCAACCCGGAAGTGGGTGTGCGACTCGTCTCCTTCGCCGTACACTGGATCAAAGCAGAAATTCACGAATACGTGCTGCGCAACTGGCGTATCGTGAAAGTCGCCACGACAAAAGCGCAGCGTAAACTGTTCTTTAACCTGCGTAAAACCAAGCAGCGTCTGGGCTGGTTCAACCAGGATGAAGTGGAAATGGTGGCGCGCGAGCTGGGCGTAACCAGCAAAGACGTGCGTGAGATGGAATCCCGTATGGCCGCGCAGGACATGACCTTTGATATGTCCTCCGACGACGACGCATCTGACAGCCAGCCGATGGCCCCGGTTCTGTATCTGCAGGATAAAACCTCTAACTTTGCTGACGGCATCGAAGAAGATAACTGGGAAGATCAGGCCGCGAACAAGCTGACCCATGCGATGGAAGGCCTCGACGAACGTAGCCAGGATATTATCCGCGCCCGCTGGCTGGACGAAGACAACAAGTCCACGCTGCAGGAGCTGGCCGACCGCTACGGCGTTTCTGCGGAACGTGTCCGTCAGCTTGAAAAGAACGCCATGAAAAAACTTCGCGCCGCTATCGAAGCGTAATTTTCGCGAAGTACACCGAGAACCCCTGGATGAAAGTCTGGGGGTTTTGTTTTTTTAGCGCCCGCTCTGGCGAATTCTCTCCCCCTGGCAAACACTTACTGATGCGCTAAGCAGGCGACTTTCTCAGGGGGACAGGGTGAAAAATAACGAACTGAACGACCGGCGTTTACAGGCGACGCCGCGCGGTATCGGCGTGATGTGTAACTTCTATGCCGATAAAGCTGAAAACGCCACGGTGTGGGACGTGGAAGGCAACGAGTACATCGACTTCGCCGCCGGGATCGCGGTGCTGAATACCGGCCATCGCCATCCCAAAGTCATTTCCGCCATCGAAAAACAGCTCCACGCCTTTACCCATACGGCGTACCAGATCGTGCCGTATGAAGGCTATGTGGCGCTTGCCGAGCGCATCAACCAGCGCGTGCCCGTTGACGGTCCGGCCAAAACCGCGTTCTTCTCCACGGGGGCTGAGGCGGTCGAAAACGCGGTCAAAATTGCCCGGGCGTACACCAAACGTCCTGGCCTTATCACCTTTGGCGGCGCGTTCCACGGCCGCACCTTTATGACCATGGCGCTGACCGGCAAAGTTGCGCCGTACAAGCTCGGCTTTGGCCCGTTCCCCGGTTCGGTTTATCACGCGCAGTATCCGAATGAACTGCACGGCGTCAGCACGGCGGAAGCGTTGAAAAGCCTGGAACGTATCTTTAAAGCGGATATCGCACCTGACCAGGTCGCGGCCATTATTCTCGAACCGGTTCAGGGAGAGGGCGGTTTCAACATTGCGCCAGCTGATTTTATGCAGGCGCTGCGCGCCCTGTGCGACACCCACGGTATTTTGCTGATTGCCGACGAGGTGCAAAGCGGCTTTGCCCGTACCGGCAAGCTATTCTCGATGGAACACCACTGCGTGAAGCCCGATCTGATCACCATGGCGAAAAGCCTGGCGGGCGGGATGCCGCTCTCTGCGGTGTCGGGCCGTGCTGAAGTGATGGATGCGCCCGCGCCTGGCGGGCTGGGCGGTACCTACGCCGGAAATCCGCTGGCGATTGCCGCGGCGCATGCCGTGCTCGACGTGATTGATGAAGAGGATCTCTGCACGCGCTCGGCGCATCTTGGCCATCACCTGGTGGAAGTGCTGAACAAAGCAAAGGAACACTGCCCGTATATCGCTGACATTCGCGCCCAGGGCTCGATGGTGGCGGTGGAGTTTAACGACCCGCAAACGGGTCAGCCTTCGCCGGAATTTACCCGCCAGGTGCAGGAGCGCGCGTTGCAGGAAGGGCTGCTTCTTCTGAGCTGCGGCGTCTACGGCAACGTCATTCGTTTCCTGTATCCGCTGACGATCCCCGAAGCGCAGTTCCGTAAAGCGCTGGACATTATCTCCGCGTCGCTGACACGTTAAAGCCATATGCCCGGCGAAAATCCCTGCCGGGCCTATCATATATTCATTTCAAATTAGCTATTCCAAAATCATAAAAATCGGGTATGTTTTAGCAGAGTATGCTGAAAAAGCGCGGACAGCACACCTATAAATGACATAAAGCGCTGCACAACAACATCACAACAATCGTAATAACCATAATAATGGGGAATCTCAGGATGAACATGAAGGGTAAAGCGTTACTGGCAGGATGTATCGCGTTGGCATTCAGCACCATGGCACAGGCAGACATCAAGGTGGCTGTGGTTGGCGCAATGTCCGGTCCGGTAGCACAGTACGGCGACCAGGAGTTTACCGGCGCTGAACAGGCGGTTGCAGACATTAATGCTAAGGGCGGTATCAAAGGCGAAAAACTGCAGATCGTAAAATATGATGATGCCTGTGACCCGAAACAAGCGGTCGCGGTCGCGAACAAAGTGGTGAACGACGGGATCAAATACGTTATCGGTCACCTGTGCTCTTCCTCTACTCAGCCTGCGTCTGACATCTACGAAGACGAAGGTATTCTGATGATCACCCCGGCAGCGACCGCACCGGAGCTGACGTCGCGGGGTTATAAGCTCATCCTGCGCACCACCGGCCTGGACTCTGACCAGGGCCCAACCGCGGCGAAATACATCGTTGAAAAAGTGAAGCCGAAGCGCATTGCTATCGTTCATGACAAGCAGCAGTACGGTGAAGGTCTGGCGCGTTCAGTGCAGGACAACCTCAAGAAAGCGAATGCCGACGTGGTGTTCTTCGACGGGATCACCGCCGGTGAGAAAGACTTCTCCACCCTGGTGGCGCGTCTGAAGAAAGAGAATATTGATTTCGTTTATTACGGTGGCTACCACCCGGAAATGGGCCAGATCCTGCGCCAGGCGCGCGCCGCGGGCCTGAAAACCCAGTTTATGGGCCCGGAAGGCGTGGCGAACGTTTCCCTGTCTAACATTGCGGGTGAATCAGCCGAAGGCCTGCTGGTGACCAAACCGAAGAACTACGATCAGGTCCCTGCGAACAAACCTATCGTAGATGCCATCAAGGCGAAGAAACAGGATCCAAGCGGCGCGTTCGTCTGGACCACCTACGCGGCGCTGCAGTCTCTGCAGGCGGGCCTGAACCAGTCGGCCGATCCGGCTGAGATTGCCACCTGGCTGAAAGCGAACACGGTCCAGACCGTCATGGGGCCACTCTCCTGGGACGCGAAGGGCGACCTGAAGGGCTTCGAGTTCGGCGTGTTTGACTGGCATGCTAACGGCACGGCGACTGACGCAAAATAAAAGCAAAAAGGCAACGTAAGTTGCCTTTTTTAATGTTTTCTCCCTCTCCCACGGGGAGAGGGAGAGGGCCGGGGTGAGGGCATCAGGCAGCACAAATCAGCCCTGGCGCTTCTCCCACCCGCTCTCCTGCGCCGTAAACCCTAATGCCTGCATAAACGCCGCCATCACGCCGCGGTCTTCCACGCCCACGTCAGCCATCCACCATGAAGTCACACTCGGGTTTTCGCGGATCACTTCTTCAATTAAATACTGGCCCACGCCGCGACGACGGGTGACGTCACGTACGCGCAGCGAGTCCAGCGCCCCTTCCGTACCGCTCAGGGTGACGCGAACCGCTGCCAGCAGGCGTTCGTTAAAACGCGCGGCATAAATGCGGTGGGTCTCATCAACGCGCAGCGATGAAGGGGAATATTCCGGCCAGATCTTGCCCAGGTCGATATGATCCTGGTCGCTAAAGGTCACCAGACGCACGATAGTCAGTTTCATTAGCTACTTGTCCAAATCAAATTGAGTAGAGGCAGTGTACTCAATTTATTCACTCAGCGGCTTCCTCTTTTTATTCTCATTAACCAGGTGATTAGTTTTTTGGCAACGCGATGGGCAGTTTGAAAACACATGGATCGAAAAATAAGCAGAATTTTAACCTGAATGGTAGTGATTTATTCGGCGCTTTGTACCGTTATTTTATGCTGCAAACTGCACTTTTATTTGTTTATCTCTGCCTGATTTCAGAATATTATCTTTGCTTAATAGTCTGAAAAATAGAGATTTTAGTCTGGTTTTTGACAAAAAACTGCGCTAAACCATTAAAGGCACTGGTAAAAATAGCGTTGTTCATTAAAAGTACAGAATGCTTTTTAACCATAATAAAACAAAATATAAACACGACATCACGAATGGGGATTCAGAGATGAAAAGGAACGCGAAGACGTTAATCGCGGGGATGGTCGCACTGTCGATCTCGCATGCCGCCATGGCGGAGGACATTAAGGTTGCGGTAGTGGGCGCGATGTCCGGCCCTGTTGCCCAGTGGGGTGACATGGAGTTCAACGGCGCGCGCCAGGCCATCAAAGACATCAATGCTAAGGGCGGCATCAAAGGCGACAAGCTGGTAGGCGTGGAATATGACGACGCCTGCGATCCTAAACAGGCCGTCGCGGTCGCCAACAAAATCGTTAACGACGGTATTCAGTATGTGATCGGCCACCTGTGCTCATCCTCCACGCAGCCTGCCTCTGATATTTACGAAGACGAAGGCATTCTGATGATCACCCCGGGCGCAACTAACCCGGAGCTGACCCAGCGCGGCTACCAGCACATCATGCGTACCGCCGGTCTGGACTCCTCGCAGGGCCCCACCGCCGCCAAATACATCCTCGAGACCGTTAAGCCACAGCGCATTGCCATTATTCATGACAAACAGCAGTACGGCGAAGGCCTGGCGCGCTCCGTGCAGGACGGCCTGAAAAAAGGCGGCGCGAACATCGTCTTCTTCGACGGCATTACCGCCGGTGAGAAAGACTTCTCCGCGCTGATTGCTCGCCTGCAAAAAGAGAATATCGACTTCGTTTACTACGGTGGCTACTACCCGGAGATGGGCCAGATGCTGCGTCAGGCGCGCGCCACCGGTCTGAAGACCCAGTTTATGGGGCCAGAGGGCGTGGGCAATGCATCCCTGTCAAACATCGCGGGGGATTCTGCCGAAGGCATGCTGGTGACGATGCCAAAACGCTATGACCAGGATCCGGCCAACAAGGCTATCGTGGATGCGCTCAAGGCGCAGAAGAAAGATCCGAGTGGTCCGTACGTCTGGATCACCTACGCGGCCGTACAGTCTCTGGCCACCGCGCTGGAACGCTCCGGCAGTAAAGAACCGCTGGATCTGGTGAAAGATTTAAAAGCGCACGGGGCGAACACCGTGATTGGGCCGCTGAACTGGGATGAGAAAGGCGATCTGAAGGGATTTGAGTTTGGTGTCTTTAAGTGGCACGCCGACGGTTCATCCTCGGCCGCCAAATAATTATCCCACCGCCCGGCATGACGGGCGGGTATAAAAAGGTTTGCATATGTCCGAGCAGTTTCTCTATTTCCTGCAGCAGATGTTTAACGGCGTCACGCTGGGAAGCACCTACGCGCTGATTGCCATCGGCTATACGATGGTTTACGGCATTATCGGCATGATCAACTTCGCCCACGGCGAGGTGTACATGATCGGTAGCTACGTCTCCTTTATGATTATCGCCGCCCTGATGATGATGGGCATCGACAGCAGCTGGCTGCTGGTCGCCGCCGGGTTTGTCGGCGCGATTGTGATTGCCAGCGCCTACGGCTGGAGCATCGAGCGCGTGGCCTACCGGCCGGTGCGCAGCTCCAAGCGCCTGATTGCGCTGATCTCCGCAATCGGGATGTCGATCTTCCTGCAAAACTACGTCAGCCTGACCGAAGGCTCGCGCGACGTGGCGCTGCCAAGCCTGTTTAACGGCCAGTGGATTGTGGGGGCCAGCGAAAACTTCTCTGCCTCTATCACCACCATGCAGCTGGTTATCTGGGTCGTGACCTTTATTGCGATGCTCGCCCTGACGCTGTTCATCCGCTACTCGCGTATGGGACGCGCCTGCCGCGCGTGCGCAGAAGACCTGAAGATGGCGAGCCTGCTCGGCATTAACACCGACCGCGTGATTGCCCTGACCTTCGTCATTGGTGCAGCGATGGCGGCGGTGGCGGGTGTCCTGCTGGGCCAGTTCTACGGCGTGATCAACCCGTACATCGGCTTTATGGCCGGGATGAAAGCCTTCACCGCGGCGGTACTGGGCGGTATCGGCAGTATTCCGGGCGCGATGATTGGCGGCCTGATCCTGGGCGTGGCGGAAGCGCTCTCCTCGGCGTATCTGAGCACGGAATATAAAGATGTGGTGTCGTTTGCCCTGCTGATTCTGGTTCTGCTGGTGATGCCTACCGGTATTCTGGGTCGTCCGGAGGTAGAGAAAGTATGAAACCGATGCATTTTGCAATGGCGCTGCTCTCTGCCGCTATGTTCTTCGTGCTGGCGGGCGTCTTTATGGGCGTCCAGCTTGAGCTGAATGGCACCAAACTGGTTGTCGATACCGCAGCTGACATCCGCTGGCAGTGGGTATTTATCGGTACGGCCGTGGTCTTTCTGTTCCAGCTGCTGCGTCCGCTGTTCCAGAAGACGCTGAAAAACGTCTCCGGGCCGAAGTTCGTCCTGCCGGCAATCGACGGGTCTACCGTTAAGCAGAAGCTGTTCCTCGTGGCGCTGCTGGTGGCCGCCGTGGCGTGGCCGTTTGTGGTGTCTCGTGGCACCGTGGATATCGCCACTCTGACCATGATCTACGTGATTCTCGGTCTCGGTCTGAACGTGGTGGTGGGGCTCTCTGGCCTGCTGGTGCTGGGCTACGGCGGCTTCTACGCCATCGGAGCTTACACTTTCGCGCTGCTGAACCACTATTACGGTCTCGGCTTCTGGACCTGCCTGCCGCTGGCGGGGCTGGTTTCAGCTGCCGCAGGCTTCCTGCTCGGCTTCCCGGTGCTGCGCCTGCGCGGTGACTACCTGGCGATTGTGACCTTAGGCTTCGGCGAAATCGTCCGTATCCTGCTGCTCAACAACACCGAAGTGACCGGCGGCCCGAACGGCATCAGCCAGATCCCGAAACCGACCTTCTTCGGACTGGAATTTAGCCGTACCGCCCGCGAAGGCGGCTGGGATACCTTCAGCAACTTCTTCGGCGTGAAGTATGACCCGTCCGACCGCGTGATCTGGCTCTATCTGGTGGCGCTGCTGCTGGTGGTGATTACCCTGTTTGTGATCAACCGTCTGCTGCGCATGCCGCTGGGCCGCGCGTGGGAAGCGCTGCGTGAAGATGAGATCGCCTGCCGCTCTCTGGGCCTGAACCCGACCCGCATCAAGCTGACCGCGTTCACCATCAGCGCCGCGTTTGCCGGTTTCGCCGGAACGCTGTTTGCCGCGCGTCAGGGCTTCGTTAGCCCGGAATCGTTCACCTTTGCCGAATCCGCCTTTGTGCTGGCGATTGTGGTGCTGGGCGGGATGGGCTCGCAGTTCGCCGTTATCCTCGCGGCTATCCTGCTGGTGGTCTCGCGCGAGCTGATGCGCGACTTTAACGAATACAGCATGCTGATGCTGGGTGGTTTGATGGTGCTGATGATGATCTGGCGTCCGCAGGGTCTACTGCCGATGACCCGTCCACAGCTGAAGCTGAAACGCACTCAGGCGAAAGGAGAACAGGCATGAGTCAGCCATTATTATCCGTTAACGGCCTGATGATGCGTTTTGGCGGCCTGCTGGCGGTCAACAACGTGAATCTGGATCTGCACAAGAAAGAGATTGTCTCCCTTATTGGCCCGAACGGCGCGGGGAAAACCACGGTCTTTAACTGTCTGACCGGCTTCTACAAGCCGACGGGCGGCACCATCATGCTGCGCGATCAGCACCTGGAAGGGCTTCCGGGCCAGCAGATCGCCCGCATGGGCGTGGTGCGTACCTTCCAGCACGTGCGTCTGTTCCGCGAGATGACGGTGATTGAGAACCTGCTGGTGGCACAGCATCAGCAGCTGAAAACCGGGCTGTTCTCCGGCCTGCTGAAAACCCCGGCCTTCCGCCGCGCGCAGGATGAAGCGCTCGATCGCGCGGCGACCTGGCTCGACCGAATTGGCCTGCTGCAGCACGCCAACCGTCAGGCGAGCAACCTGGCCTACGGCGACCAGCGTCGCCTGGAGATCGTGCGCTGCATGGTGACGCAGCCGGAAATCCTGATGCTCGACGAACCGGCGGCAGGGCTCAACCCGAAAGAGACCAAAGAGCTGGACGAGCTGATTGCCGAGCTGCGCGACAGTCACGACACCACCATCCTGCTGATTGAGCACGACATGAAGCTGGTGATGGGCATTTCGGACCGTATCTACGTGGTAAACCAGGGCACGCCGCTGGCAAACGGCACGCCGGAAGAGATCCGCAACAACCCGGACGTGATCCGCGCATACCTTGGTGAGGCATAAGATGGAAAAAGCGATGTTAACGTTCGACAAGGTCAACGCGCACTACGGCAAGATCCAGGCGCTGCACGACGTCAGCCTGCACATCAATCAGGGTGAAATCGTCACCCTGATTGGCGCCAACGGCGCGGGCAAAACCACGCTGCTCGGCACCCTGTGCGGCGACCCGCGCGCCACCAGCGGGCGGATTGTGTTCGATGGTAAAGACATTACCGACTGGCAGACCGCCAGAATCATGCGCGAGGCGGTGGCGATTGTCCCGGAAGGGCGCCGCGTCTTCTCCCGCATGACGGTGGAAGAGAACCTGGCGATGGGCGGGTTCTTCGCCCACCGCGATGAATACCAGACCCGCATCAAGTGGGTGTACGAACTCTTCCCGCGCCTGTGGGAGCGCCGCATTCAGCGTGCGGGCACCATGTCCGGCGGTGAGCAGCAGATGCTGGCGATTGGCCGCGCGCTGATGAGCCAGCCGCGCCTGCTGCTGCTGGACGAGCCGTCGCTCGGTCTGGCGCCGATCATCATCCAGCAGATATTCGACACTATCGAGCAGCTGCGCAAAGAGGGGATGACCATCTTCCTCGTTGAGCAGAACGCCAACCAGGCGCTGAAGCTCGCTGACCGTGGCTACGTGCTGGAGAACGGCCGCGTGGTGCTGGAGGATACCGGCGACGCGCTGCTGGCGAACGAAGCGGTGCGGAGCGCGTATCTGGGCGGATAGGTAAAAGCAAAAAGGCAACGCAAGTTGCCTTTTTTAATGTTTTCTCCCTCGCCCCGTGGGTGAGGGCACCAGACAGCACCCAAACCAACCCCCCCTTCACACAACCATCATCCCCCTGACGCCTGGCTGTCACTTATCTGTAAACAAACAGTTATTTTTCTGTAATTCGAGCATGTCATGTTACCTCGCGAGCATAAAACGCGTGATATCGCGCATCCGGCACAATAAGAGAGATGACAATGACATCGTTACGACACACAGCTTTGGGTCTGGCACTGGGTCTGGCTTTTGCGACGAACGCAATGGCTGTGACGACCATTCCGTTCTGGCATTCCATGGAAGGGGAGTTGGGTAAAGAAGTTGACTCCCTGGCGCAGCGTTTCAACGACGCCCATCCGGATTACAAAATTGTGCCGGTGTACAAAGGCAATTACGAGCAGAGCCTGAGCGCGGGTATCGCCGCCTTCCGTACCGGCAACGCGCCTGCGCTGTTGCAGGTTTATGAAGTGGGTACCGCCACCATGATGGCTTCCAAAGCCATCAAGCCGGTCTATGAAGTGTTCAAAGAAGCGGGCATCAACTTCGACGAGTCGCAGTTCGTGCCGACCGTAGCGGGTTACTACACCGATTCCAAAACCGGCCACCTGCTGTCCCAGCCGTTTAACAGCTCCACGCCGGTGCTGTACTACAACAAAGACGCCTTCAAAAAAGCCGGTTTAGACCCGGAGCAGCCGCCAAAAACCTGGCAGGATCTGGCGGAGTACACCGCGAAGCTGAAAGCAGCGGGGATGAAGTGCGGCTACGCCAGCGGCTGGCAGGGCTGGATCCAGATTGAAAACTTCAGCGCCTGGCACGGCCTGCCGGTTGCGACCAAAAACAACGGCTTCGACGGTACCGACGCGGTGCTGGAGTTCAACAAGCCGGAACAGGTGAAGCACATCGCGCTGCTTGCCGATCTTAACAAGAAGGGCGACTTCAGCTACTTCGGACGTAAAGACGAATCCACCGAGAAGTTCTACAACGGCGACTGCGCCATTACCACCGCCTCGTCCGGATCGCTGGCGGATATCCGCCACTACGCCAAATTCAACTACGGCGTGGGCATGATGCCATACGACGCTGACGTGAAGGGTGCGCCGCAGAACGCCATCATCGGCGGGGCCAGCCTGTGGGTGATGCAGGGTAAAGACAAGGGCACCTACAAAGGCGTAGCCGAGTTCCTCGACTTCCTGGCCAAGCCTGAAAACGCCGCCGAATGGCACCAGAAGACCGGCTACCTGCCGATCACCAAAGCCGCGTACGACCTGACCCGCGAGCAGGGCTTCTACAGCAAGAACCCAGGGGCGGACATTGCGACGCGTCAGATGCTGAACAAGCCGCCGTTGCCGTTCACCAAAGGCCTGCGCCTGGGCAACATGCCGCAGATCCGCACCATCGTGGATGAAGAGCTGGAAAGCGTGTGGACCGGGAAGAAAACGCCACAGCAGGCGCTGGATTCTGCGGTAGAGCGCGGGAATCAGCTGCTGCGCCGCTTTGAGCAGTCGACGAAATCGTAAAAAAATGCCCGGTGACGCGCAGCGTTCCGGGCTTACGGATTAATGCGGCCTGATGCCCTCACCCCAACCCTCTCCCACAGGGAGAGGGAGAAAACCGAAATCGCCAGGAACCAAATCTCAATGTCATCATCCCGTCCGGTGTTCCGTTCCCGCTGGCTTCCGTACCTGTTGGTCGCGCCGCAGCTGGTCATCACCGTTATCTTCTTTATCTGGCCTGCGGGCGAAGCGCTGTGGTACTCGGTACAAAGCGTCGACCCGTTCGGGCTTTCCAGCCAGTTTGTTGGCCTGGACAACTTTACCGCGCTGTTTCACGACAGCTACTACCTGGATTCCTTCTGGACGACGATGAAGTTCAGCGCGCTGGTCACCGTCAGCGGCCTGGTTGCCTCGCTGTTTTTCGCCGCGCTGGTGGACTACGTGGTGCGCGGCAGCCGTATTTATCAAACCTTGATGCTGCTGCCTTACGCCGTAGCTCCCGCTGTCGCCGCCGTGCTGTGGATCTTCCTGTTTAACCCGGGGCGCGGGTTGATTACCCACTTCCTGGCAGAGTTCGGCTACGACTGGAACCATGCCCAGAACAGCGGCCAGGCGATGTTCCTGGTGGTGTTCGCCTCGGTGTGGAAGCAGATCAGCTACAACTTTCTGTTCTTCTTTGCCGCGCTGCAGTCCATTCCGCGCTCGCTGGTGGAAGCCGCGGCAATTGACGGCGCAGGGCCCATTCGTCGTTTCTTCAGGCTGTCGCTGCCGCTGATCGCCCCGGTGAGTTTCTTCCTGCTGGTGGTTAACCTCGTGTACGCCTTCTTCGATACCTTCCCGGTGATCGACGCGGCGACCGCAGGCGGCCCGGTGCAGGCGACAACGACGCTTATCTATAAGATCTATCGCGAAGGCTTTGCGGGGCTGGATCTCTCCGCCTCTGCCGCGCAGTCCGTCGTGCTGATGTTCCTCGTCATCATCCTCACGGTGGTGCAGTTCCGCTATGTCGAAAGTAAGGTGCGCTACCAATGATTGAGAACCGTCGCGGGCTGACGATTTTCAGCCATACCATGCTGATTCTGGGGATTATCGTCATCCTGTTTCCGCTGTACGTGGCCTTTGTCGCCGCCACGCTGGACACCAAAGCGGTGTTCGACACGCCGATGACGCTGATCCCAGGCACGCATCTTTTCGAGAACATGAAAACCATCTGGACCCAGGGCGTGGGCGCCAACAGCGCGCCGTTCTGGCTGATGATGCTCAACAGCTTCATCATGGCGTTCGGCATTACGGTGGGCAAAATCACGGTGTCGATGCTTTCGGCCTTCGCCATCGTCTGGTTCCGCTTTCCGCTGCGTAACCTCTTCTTCTGGATGATTTTTATCACCCTGATGCTGCCGGTGGAGGTGCGTATCTTCCCGACGGTGGAGGTGATTGCCAACCTGAAGATGCTCGACAGCTACGCGGGCTTAACCCTGCCGCTGATGGCCTCGGCGACCGCCACTTTCCTGTTCCGCCAGTTCTTTATGACCCTGCCGGACGAGCTGATTGAAGCGGCGCGTATCGACGGCGCGTCGCCGATGCGCTTCTTCCGCGACATCGTGCTGCCGCTGTCGAAAACCAATCTTGCGGCGCTGTTTGTGATCACCTTTATCTACGGCTGGAACCAGTACCTGTGGCCGCTGCTGATTATTCAGGACGTTAACCTCGGCACCGCCGTGGCGGGCATCAAAGGCATGATCGCCACCGGCGAAGGCACCACCCTCTGGAACCAGGTGATGGCGGCGATGCTGCTCACCCTTATCCCACCCGTAGTCATTGTTTTAGCCATGCAGCGCGCGTTTGTCCGCGGCCTGGTCGATAGCGAGAAATAAGATGGCAGGTTTAAAACTTCAGGCAGTAACCAAAAGCTGGGACGGCAAAACCCAGGTGATTCAGCCGCTCACGCTCGACGTGGCGGACGGGGAATTCATCGTGATGGTCGGCCCGTCCGGCTGCGGCAAATCCACCCTGCTGCGCATGGTGGCGGGGCTGGAGCGCGTGACGTCGGGGGATATCTGGATTGACCGCCAGCGCGTCACCGAGATGGAGCCGAAAGACAGAGGCATTGCGATGGTGTTCCAGAACTACGCCCTCTATCCGCACATGAGCGTGGAAGAGAACATGGCCTGGGGGCTGAAAATCCGCGGCATGGGCAAAGGCCATATCGACGAGCGCGTAAAAGAAGCGGCGCGCATTCTGGAACTCGACGGCCTGCTGAAGCGCCGCCCGCGGGAGCTCTCCGGCGGCCAGCGCCAGCGCGTGGCGATGGGGCGCGCCATCGTGCGCGACCCGGCGGTATTCCTCTTCGACGAGCCGCTGTCTAACCTCGACGCCAAGCTGCGCGTGCAGATGCGTCTTGAGCTGCAGCAGCTGCACCGTCGTCTGAAAACAACCTCCCTGTACGTGACCCACGATCAGGTCGAAGCCATGACCCTCGCCCAGCGCGTGATGGTAATGAACAAAGGCATCGCCGAGCAGATTGGCACTCCGGTGGAAGTGTACGAGAAACCGGCCACCCGCTTTGTGGCGAGCTTTATCGGCAGCCCGGCAATGAACCTGCTGGAAGGGCGTATCAGCAGCGCGGGCACGCATTTTGAGCTGGAAAGCGGGATGGCGTTGCCGATCAACTGGTACTATCGTGGCTACGCCGGGCGTAAGATGACGCTCGGTATCCGCCCGGAACATATCGGTTTAGCCTCTCAGGCGGAAGGCGGCGTGCCGCTGGTGATGGACACGCTGGAGATGTTGGGTGCAGATAACCTGGCGCACGGGCGCTGGGGCGAACAAAAAATGGTGGTGCGCCTGGCACATCAGGAGCGCCCTAAAGCCGGCAGCACGCTGTGGCTGCACCTGCCGGAAAACCATCTGCACCTGTTTGACGGTGAAACAGGACAACGAGTATGAGCAACTGGCCTTATCCCCACGTCGTCGCCCACCGGGGCGGCGGTAAGCTGGCCCCGGAAAACACGCTGGCGGCGATTGACGTTGGCGCGCGCTACGGTCACACGATGATCGAGTTCGACGCCAAGCTGTCGAAAGATGGCGAAATTTTCCTGCTGCATGACGATAACCTCGAACGCACCAGCAACGGCTGGGGCGTGGCGGGCGAGCTGCCGTGGCGCGATCTGCTGAAGGTGGACGCCGGAAGCTGGTACAGTGGCGAGTTCAAAGGCGAACCGCTGCCGCTGCTGGCGGAAGTGGCAGACCGCTGTCGCCAGCACGGCATGATGGCCAATATCGAAATCAAACCGACCACCGGCACCGGGCCGCTGACGGGCAAAGTTATTGCCCTGGCCGCGCGCGAGCTGTGGGAAGGGATGACCGCACCGCTGCTGTCATCATTTGAAATCGATGCGCTGGAGGCCGCACAGGCGGCCGTGCCGGAGCTGCCGCGCGGGCTGCTGCTGGACGAGTGGCGCGAGGACTGGCGCGAGCTGACGACACGCTTAGCGTGTGTCTCTATCCATCTCAACCACAGGCTGCTGGATGAGGCGCGGGTGAAGATGCTGAAGGACGCGGGCCTGCATATTCTGGTCTACACGGTTAACAAACCCCAGCGCGCAGCCGAACTGCTGCGCTGGGGCGTGGACAGTATCTGTACCGATGCAATCGACCTGATCGGCCCGGACTTTAGTTCTGCGGATTAAGCATACTGCCATTCGACTGCGGCGGCAGCATGTGCTGCTGTCCGCTGCCTGACGACGTCATTCCCCCTAACATCCCGCCGTTTTTATTCGGCAGCGGCTGCTCGCGCACCTGACCCTGCTGAACGCGCTGGGTGTTGGCGTTCATCTGATTTTGCAGGCTTTGCTGCTGCATCTGGGTCTGCGTTTTAAGCTGCTGGTTAAGCATCCCTTTCTGCTGCTGTTGCTGGCTCATCATCTCCGTCTGCATACGCTGCTGGCTCGGAATGACATAACCCTGCTGGTTCGGGTTGTTCATGGTGTTAAGCGGCTGTGCGAGCGCGGCAAACGGGATCAGCGCCGTAAGAATCAGTAAGCGTTTCATTGTCATTTCCTCCTTTTGAGGTCTCTCTTAAGTTTACCCTGATTTCACCATGACGATGATTTTTTAGGAGTTGTGAACCAGGCTTAAGCGGGGAATATGGATCCCTTCACCTGGAGAACAATAATGATGAAACCAACGTTTTTGCGCTGGGTCGCCATCGCCGCGCTGATGGCAGGCGGTACATTTAGCGTGGCGGCCAACCCGCCAGCGGCACCTCCGGTCTCTTACGGCGTGGAGGAAGATGTTTTTCATCCCGTGCGGGCAACCCATGGCATGGTGGCGTCAGTGGATGCCCTGGCAACAAAAGTGGGCGTCGATATTCTCAGGCAGGGCGGTAACGCGGTGGATGCAGCGGTCGCCGTCGGCTATGCGCTGGCGGTAACGCATCCGCAGGCGGGGAACCTGGGCGGCGGCGGCTTTATGATGCTGCGCACCAAAGATGGCAAAACCACCGCCATCGATTTCCGCGAAATGGCGCCTTCTCAGGCATCCCGCGATATGTTCCTCGACGACCAGGGTAACCCTGACAGCAAAAAATCCCTGACTTCGCACCTCGCCACCGGCACGCCGGGCACCGTTGCGGGCTTCTCGCTGGCGCTGGAAAAATACGGCACGATGCCGCTGAACAAGGTGGTGCAGCCTGCCATTAAACTGGCGCGGGACGGCTTTGTGGTGAACGATGCGCTGGCGGACGATCTTAAGACCTACGGCAGCGAAGTCATTCCCAATCATGAAAACAGCAAGGCCATCTTCTGGAAAGACGGCGAGCCGCTGAAGAAGGGCGATAAGCTGGTGCAGAAGAACCTCGCCAAAAGCCTGGAGCTGATTGCGGAGCACGGTCCGGACGCCTTCTACAAAGGGGCGATTGCCGACCAGATTGCCGAAGAGATGCAAAAGAATGGAGGGCTCATCACCAAAGCGGATCTGGCGGAATACAAGGCGGTGGAGCGCGAGCCGATTAGCGGCACCTATCGCGGATACGAGGTATTTTCCATGCCGCCTCCGTCCTCCGGTGGGATCCACATCGTGCAGATCCTCAACATTCTTGAAAACTTCGATATGCACAAGTTCGGCTTCGGCAGCGCGGACGCCATGCAGGTGATGGCGGAAGCGGAAAAACGCGCCTACGCCGACCGTTCGGAATATCTCGGCGATCCGGACTTCGTGAAGGTGCCGTGGCAGGCGCTGACCAACAAGGCGTATGCCAAATCCATTGCCGATCAGATCGACATCAACAAGGCTAAACCGTCGAGCGAGATCCGCCCCGGCAAGCTGGCGCCGTATGAAAGCAACCAGACCACCCACTTCTCGGTGGTGGATAAAGATGGTAACGCGGTGGCGGTGACGTACACGCTCAACACCACTTTCGGCACCGGGATTGTGGCAGGCAATAGCGGCATTCTTCTGAACAACGAGATGGATGACTTCTCTGCCAAGCCGGGCGTGCCGAACGTCTACGGGCTGGTCGGCGGCGATGCGAATGCGGTGGGGCCGAAGAAACGTCCGCTGTCGTCCATGTCGCCCACCATTGTCGTGAAAGACGGGAAAACCTGGCTGGTGACCGGAAGCCCTGGCGGGAGCCGTATTATCACTACCGTTCTGCAGATGGTGGTGAACAGCATCGACTTTGGGATGAACGTCGCCGAAGCGACCAACGCTCCGCGTTTCCATCACCAGTGGCTGCCGGACGAGCTGCGCGTGGAGAAGGGCTTTAGCCCGGACACCATCAAGCTGCTGGAGCAGCGCGGGCAGAAGGTGGCGGTGAAGGAGGCGATGGGCAGCACCCAGAGCATTATGGTGGGGCCGGACGGGGCGCTGTTTGGCGCGTCGGATCCGCGGTCGGTGGATGATTTGACGGCGGGGTATTAACGTGTTGTTGCCGGGTGGCGGCTTCGCCTTACCCGGCCTACGTTTATCATTCCCTCTCCCAGTGGGAGAGGGTTAGGGTGAGGGCAACAAACTACTTCATTCGCGCCATATAGTACGCATCCACATACTCGCCGTTGCGCAGTGCAAATTTCCTGCCGGTCCCTTCGATTTCAAAACCAAATTTTCGGTAAAGCGCGAGAGCGGGAGGGTTATCGGCAAACACCGTTAATTCAATCCGTTCAATACGCAGCCAGTTGTCACACAGGTTGATCATCTCGCGCATGAGCGCGCTCCCGACGCCGCGTCCTTGAGCGTGCGCCGCAACGCTGATGCCGAACGTTGCTACATGGCTGCGTCGCGGGCTGGCTTCCACCTGAAGCATCAGATCGCCGACGATTTGTTCATCAATGCAGGCAACCAGACGTCTTTGCCCTGGTTTTGTAATCAGACGTTCTTGCCAGTACTCAAGGGATGGATGAGGTAGCTGTAGCGTATCGTGATACACCCCGGGATGCATGTAGTTCTGGCGTAAGGCTTCGGCATCTTTCGGTTCCGCGTGGCGTATCACTATCTCACTCATTCCTTATTCCTCAGTCAGTTAAATGTCCCTTCCAACATCAATGACTTTAAAATTTGAGTCAACCGCTATTTTTTGCAAAAAGTATTGGACAAGTGCGAATGAGAATGATTATTATTGCTCTGCATTCAGGAAGACCGCTACGGGAACCTGAAAGCACGACATTGCTCACATTGCTTCCAGTATTACTTTAGCCAGCTTTTAGCTGGCTTTTTTTTGTTATGGTTAGACTCAGTAACCTTCCAAAAGGACTGAGCCATGACACTACATTGCGCATTTATTGGATTTGGTAAAAGTACGACCCGCTACCACCTGCCGTATGTTCTCAACCGTAAAGGCAGCTGGCATGTGGCCCATATCTATCGCCGCCGCGCGAAGCCGGAAGAGCAATCCCCGCAGTATTCTCATATCCATTTCACCAGCGATCTTGATGAAGTGCTTAACGACCCGCAGGTCAAACTGGTTGTTGTCTGCACCCACGCCGACAGCCATTTTGACTATGCCAAACGCGCGCTGGAAGCGGGTAAAAACGTGCTGGTAGAAAAACCGTTCACCCCAACTATTGCCGAAGCAAAAGAGCTGTTCGCGCTGGCGAAAAGTAAAGGCCTGACCGTTACGCCGTATCAGAACCGTCGCTTTGACAGCTGCTTCCTGACGGCGAAAAAAGCGATTGAAAGCGGCAAGCTGGGCGACATTGTGGAAATCGAAAGCCACTTCGATTACTACCGTCCGGTAGCGGAAACGCAACCCGGACTGCCGCAGGACGGCTCGTTCTTTGGTCTGGGCGTGCATACGATGGACCAGATCATCTCCCTGTTTGGCCGACCGGATCATGTCGCATACGACATCCGCAGCCTGCGTAACAAAGCTAACCCGGACGACACCTTTGAAGCGCAGCTGTTCTACGGCGACCTGAAAGCCATCGTCAAAACCAGCCATCTGGTGAAAATCGACTATCCGAAATTTATCGTTCACGGCACCCGAGGCTCGTTCATTAAGTACGGCATCGACCAGCAGGAGACCAGCCTGAAGGCCAACATCATGCCGGGCGAACCGGGTTTTGCGGCGGACGATTCCGTGGGTGTGCTGGAATACGTGAACGATGAGGGCGTGACGGTCAGGGAAGAGCTGAAACCGGAAATTGGCGATTATGGCCGCGTCTACGATGCGCTGTATGAAACCCTCACATCCGGCACGGCGAATTACGTCAAGGAATCTGACGTTCTGACCAACCTAGAAATCCTCGAGCGGGCCTTCGAGCAGGCTTCTCCTGCCACGATAACCCTCGCGAAATAAGCAAAAACGGCTCCTCTGCGCTTATTCATAATTTTTGAACAGAGGAGTCAATTTTCACCCTCTATGATCCCAGGCCGTTTGCGTCCACACTTACTCCATCGAAACGAACTGAGGGTGAAACAATGATCTACTTACGCAAAGCAAACGAACGTGGTCACGCGAATCATGGCTGGCTGGACTCATGGCATTCATTCTCGTTTGCCGACTACTACGACCCGAACTTCATGGGCTTCTCCGCACTGCGCGTGATTAACGACGACGTGATTGATGCAGGCCAGGGCTTCGGCACCCACCCGCACAAAGACATGGAAATCCTGACCTATGTGCTGGAAGGGGCGGTGGAACACCAGGACAGCATGGGCAACAAAGAGCAGGTTCCGGCGGGCGAGTTCCAGATTATGAGCGCGGGTACCGGGGTGCGTCACTCCGAGTACAACCCGAGCAAAACGGAAAAACTGCACCTGTACCAAATCTGGATCATTCCAGAAGAAACCGGCATCACGCCACGCTACGAGCAGCGTCGCTTCGACGCGAAACAGGGCAAACAGCTGGTGCTGTCCCCGGATGCGCGTGAAGGTTCCCTGAAGGTGCATCAGGATATGGAGCTGTACCGCTGGGCGCTGGCGAAAGACGAACAGTCTGTGCACCAGATTGCCGCCAACCGCCGCGTCTGGATCCAGGTGGTGAAAGGTGAAGTGTCCATCAACGGCACCAAAGCGACAACCGCCGATGGCCTGGCCGTCTGGGATGAGCAGGCGCTCTCCGTGCATGCCGACAGCGAAAGTGAAATTCTGCTGTTTGACCTGCCGCCGGTGTAATAAATCATAAATAAATGCCCATCCTTCCCTTTGACAGGGGAAGGATGGGCTTTGTCCGTGATAAACTGAGCAAATCTCTCACTTCAAGATTTCTCAGGACGATGAAAAAGAAACGCCCCGTACTTCAGGATGTCGCCGATCGCGTCGGTGTGACCAAAATGACGGTCAGCCGTTTTTTACGTAACCCGGAACAGGTTTCCGTGGCGTTACGTGGCAAGATTGCCGCTGCCCTTGATGAACTGGGTTATATCCCCAACCGCGCGCCAGATATTCTCTCCAATGCGACCAGCCGCGCAGTGGGCGTCCTGCTTCCTTCCCTGACCAACCAGGTTTTCGCCGAAGTTTTGCGCGGCATTGAAAGCGTCACCGATGCTTTTGGATATCAGACCATGCTCGCCCACTACGGGTACAAGCCGGAACTGGAAGAGGAACGTCTTGAATCGATGCTTTCCTGGAACATCGACGGCCTGATTTTAACCGAACGTACCCACACTGCGCGCACGCTCAAAATGATTGAAGTGGCCGGTATTCCGGTAGTGGAACTGATGGACAGCCAGTCGCCGTGCCTCGACATCGCCGTGGGGTTCGATAACTTCGAAGCGGCGCGGCAGATGACGGCGGCCATCATTGCCCGTGGGCATCGTCATATCGCCTATCTGGGTGCGCGTCTTGATGAACGTACTATCATCAAACAGAAGGGATACGAGCAGGCGATGCTCGACGCGAACTTAACCCCGTACAGCGTGATGGTGGAGCAGTCCTCCTCCTATACGTCGGGTATTGAGCTGATGCGTCAGGCGCGGCGCGAGTATCCGCAACTGGACGGTATTTTCTGTACTAACGATGACCTGGCGGTTGGCGCGGCGTTTGAGTGTCAGCGTCTGGGGCTCAAGATCCCTGATGATATGGCGATCGCCGGTTTCCACGGCCACGACATCGGCCAGGTGATGGAGCCGCGTCTGGCGAGCGTCCTGACCCCGCGTGAACGTATGGGCCGCATTGGCGCAGAACGCCTGCTGGCGCGCATTCGTGGTGAGGCAGTTACCCCGAAAATGTTAGATTTAGGTTTCACCTTGTCACCGGGTGGATCTATTTGAACTGACAAATTTGAAGTAGCTCACACTTATTCACTTCGCGCACGTTTGGATATTGCTTCTCTTTTGCCCCGGCAGGACAATGTTACCGATAACTGTTACCCGTAACAATTGACTGAGGGACACCCTTTGAGCACGACTAATCACGATCACCACGTCTACGTCCTGATGGGCGTTTCCGGTAGCGGGAAATCAGCCGTAGCCAGCGAAGTGGCGCATCAACTCCAGGCTGCGTTTCTTGATGGCGACTTCCTCCATCCGCGCAGCAACATCATGAAAATGGCCTCCGGCGAGCCGCTGAACGATGACGACCGCAAACCGTGGTTGCAGGCGCTGAATGACGCCGCGTTCGCGATGCAGCGCACCAACAAAGTCTCCCTGATCGTCTGTTCCGCGCTGAAAAAAACCTACCGCGACCTGCTGCGCGACGGCAACCCGAACCTCTCTTTCATCTACCTGAAAGGGGATTTCGAGGTGATTGAAAGTCGTCTGAAGGCGCGTAAAGGTCACTTCTTCAAAACCCAGATGCTGGTGACGCAGTTCGAAGCGCTGCAGGAGCCGGGTGAAGACGAGAAAGACGTCTTAGTGGTTGATATCGATCAGTCACTGGAGGGTGTTGTTGCCAGCACCATCGAGGTCATCAATAAAAGGCAGTAAGTTTTGAGTACATTAACGCTAGTTTTGACAGCAGTGGGTTCGGTATTGCTGCTGCTGTTTTTAGTGATGAAGGCGCGTATGCACGCCTTTGTTGCTTTGATGGTGGTTTCTATAGGTGCAGGTCTCTTTTCCGGTATGCCGCTCGACAAGATCGCCGCGACGATGGAAAAAGGGATGGGCGGCACGCTGGGCTTCCTGGCGATTGTGGTCGCGCTGGGCGCGATGTTTGGCAAGATTTTGCACGAGACGGGGGCGGTCGACCAGATTGCCGTCAAGATGCTGAAATCCTTCGGCCACAGCCGCGCGCACTACGCGATTGGTCTTGCGGGGCTGATTTGCGCGCTGCCGCTGTTCTTCGAAGTGGCCGTTGTGCTGCTGATAAGCGTCGCGTTCTCCATGGCACGCCATACCGGCACTAACCTCGTGAAGCTGGTCATTCCGCTGTTTGCGGGCGTGGCGGCGGCTGCAGCGTTTCTGCTGCCGGGGCCTGCGCCGATGCTGCTGGCATCCCAGATGCACGCCGACTTTGGCTGGATGATCCTGATTGGCCTGTGCGCGGCAATTCCGGGGATGATTATTGCCGGCCCGCTGTGGGGCAACTTCATCAGCCGTTACGTTGAGCTGCATATTCCGGATGACATCACCGAGCCGCACCTGGGCGAGGGCAAAATGCCGTCCTTCGGCTTCAGCCTGTCGCTGATCCTGCTGCCGCTGGTTCTCGTGGGTCTGAAAACCATCGCCGCGCGCTTTGTGCCGGTGGGTTCCAGCGCCTACGAATGGTTTGAGTTTATCGGTCACCCGTTCACGGCGATCCTGGTGGCGTGTCTGGTGGCGATTTACGGCCTGGCGATGCGTCAGGGAATGCCAAAAGACCGGGTGATGGAGATCTGCGGTGCCGCGCTGCAGCCGGCGGGCATTATTCTCCTGGTGATCGGCGCCGGCGGCGTGTTCAAGCAGGTGCTGGTGGATTCCGGCGTGGGCCCGGCTCTGGGCGAAGCGCTGACCGGGATGGGCCTGCCGATTGCGGTCACCTGCTTCGTGCTCGCTGCGGCGGTACGTATCATCCAGGGTTCCGCCACCGTGGCGTGTTTAACCGCCGTGGGTCTGGTGATGCCGGTGATTGAACAGCTGAACTACTCCGGTGCGCAGATGGCCGCGCTGTCTATCTGTATCGCGGGCGGTTCGATTGTGGTCTCTCACGTTAACGACGCGGGCTTCTGGCTGTTCGGTAAATTTACCGGCGCCACCGAAGCGCAAACCCTGAAAACCTGGACGCTGATGGAAACCATCCTCGGCACGACGGGTGCGATTGTCGGGATGATTGCTTTCACACTGCTGAGCTGAATGCGGTGATTTAACAAGGCTCAAAAATAAGGCCCGGTAGCGTTAACGCTTACCGGGCCTTTATATTTTGCAGAACGCTAGGCCGGGTCAGGTGAAATCACCACCCGGCTTTGTCACATCACTCGCCCTGCGTCGCGCTCTCGATCGTCAAGCGAACGTCCGAGGTGATCAGTTCGGCCAGCATCTGGTACACCTTCAGCGTCTCTTCCGGCTCGGCATCGCCCGTATCGCTGATGTAGCCTTCGTCACGCAGCGTCAGGACCAGAGAGCTGAAGACCGCTTTGTCGAAGAACTCAGGGGCGTTAATGCCGTGCAGAACGGACAGGCGCTGTGCCAGCGTCCGGCTCTCTTTCTCCAGCGTGCCGCGGTTGATAGACGGGTTCGCACTCAGCAGCCAGAACGTAATGGCGTAGCGCTGCAGCGTTTCACGCGCACCAGCCGCCAGCAGTTGCAGTGTACGGGAACGCGACGGATTGATGTGCAGCTCGTCGTTTGAGACGGTGATCAGCCCCTGACGACGCAGCTCCTCCGTCAGTTTGTCCAGTTCGCCCGCCAGCTCGTCTTTGCTCCAGCGCAGGAACAGCTCCGCTTTCAGCATCGGATAGAGCGTCTCAACGTGACGCAATAGCTCCTGACGCGAAATACGGCGATGCTGGGTGATGATAGCCGCCATGAGCGACGGCAGCATCAGCATATGGGTGATGTTGTTGCGGTAGTAGGTCATCAGCACTGCCTGCTCGCGCGGCAGAATGATGATGTCGCCGATCGTGTCCTTTTCGACTTCGAACTTGTTCATCTGCAGCGCGTGATCGATAAGCTCACTGGCGGTAGCAGAAGGCACGGTTGAATCAACGGAATAGGGCACGTTGCGCATCATGTCCAGATAGCAATCCAGCTGCTCCGTAAGCTGTTCGCGGGTCAGCGAGCGCTGACGCGAAGCCAGAAGCGCCGTACAGCACAGGTTCATGGCGTTAGCCGCACCGGCGTTGTTAATGCGCACCATCAGCTCGGACGCGATGCCGTTGACCGTTGGCGTCAGCCAGGCCGGACGAATCGCTTCGATAGGATCGATGGATTCGCGCCACTCGGGAACGTGATGGTTCAGATACGTCATCAGCGGCATCGGTTCGCCGAAGTTCACGTAGCCCTGACCCAGATTGCGTAGCTTGCTCAAGCCGCGCAGCATCTGCGGCAGGCTCTCTTTCTCTTTGGTCGCACCGCGCAGCTCTTTGGCGTACGTGCCCACTTCCATCACGTGCTCATAGCCAATGTAGATTGGCACCAGCGTGATTGGACGGGTTCCTCCGCGCAGCATCGCCTGAATGGTCATCGACAGCGTGCCGGTCTTCGGATCGAGCAGGCGTCCGGTACGGGAACGACCGCCCTCCACGAAGTACTCAACGGAATAGCCGCGGCTGAACAGCTCGCCCAGATATTCGCGGAACACGGTGGAGTAGAGCTTGTTGCCCTTGAAGGTGCGACGGATAAAGAACGCGCCCAGGCGGCGGAAAATCGGACCTGCTGGCCAGAAATTCAGGTTGATACCGGCAGCAATATGCGGCGGTACCAGCCCCTGGTGATAGAGCACGTAGGAAAGAAGCAGGTAGTCCATGTGGCTGCGGTGGCAGGGAACATAGACAATCTCATGGCCATCGTGCGCCAGCTGGCGTACGCGCTCGGCATTATGAACGTTGATGCCCTGATACAGGCGGTTCCAGGTAAAGCCGAGAATACGATCGGACAGGCGAATCATCTCGTAAGAGAAGTTCGCTGCAATCTCTTCCATCAGCGCAATGGCGTTCTGCTGGGCTTTCTCATGCGATATTTTCTTGCTGCGCGCTTCGTCTTCAACGGCGCGGGCAATCGCTTTGGAGGCCAACAGCTTGTTGAACAGATCCTGACGCGCCGGGAGACGCGGCCCTACGGCAGCCAGGCGCTGGCGGGCGAAGTGCATACGCGCCACGCGCGCCAGTTTTTGCGCGATGATCTTGTCGGTACCGTGCTCGTCCGCCATTCGACGCAGCGAAACGGAAGGGGAGAAACGCACAAAGCTGTCGCGTCCCAGCCAGGAGACCGCGAAGAACTTCTGGATGCCGTTAAGCATGCGCAGCGGCGGGTTCTCTTCACCTTTTTCACGGCCCGGACGACGACCAAACATCACCGATACCGGCACCATCTGCACATCCAGATCGGGGTTGCTGCGGTGCAGGTCAAGATAGTCGTGGAACAGCTTGATGGACTCTTCTTTTGGCGTGTAGTAGGTAAACACGCGCGGTCCACCGTGAATGAACACGTAGCGCGGCAGTAAAGTGCCGTCAACTTCCAGCGGTTCAAGCGGGTCCGGTAAGTCATGCGCCAGACACTGGGCGCGAAGCGTCAGTAAGTCTGCCTTCGAGTTATAAGGCAAAACATACATAATAGGACGCGAGGTATCGAGCCCCAATTCCAGCGCGGGTTCTGCTGGGATAGACTTGCTTTTTACCAGGATGCTTAATGGTAAATTAAGTAATTTGTAGTAAATTCGTGGCCAGCCGGACATAAACGATGTAAAGCCTCTGGTTAATAATGCAATTGCGGCGCAAGGATAACAGAAAGCGCGCAAAATTTCTGTTGTTACCCGTCATACTTCAGGCTGTAGCGAAACGCGCTACAGTTCCTGTTACTGACGCTTTTTTTCATAAAAGGTTCTTTTAATGGCCAATAATACCACTGGGTTA
The DNA here is from genome assembly GCF_024702055.1 of Enterobacter sp. HG048. NCBI lineage: Bacteria > Pseudomonadati > Pseudomonadota > Gammaproteobacteria > Enterobacterales > Enterobacteriaceae > Enterobacter > Enterobacter sp. HG048. Next base: position 68,699 of record NZ_JANLIZ010000014.1, on the reverse strand, counting down.
ACGCGTATCATCAAAGCCGCCGGCTATTCATGGAAAGGTTTCCGTGCCGCATGGGCCAACGAGGCCGCCTTTCGCCAGGAGGGCGTCGCCGCTATCATCGCGGTGATCGTCGCCTGTTTCCTTGATGTTGATGCTATTACCCGCGTACTTCTTATCGGTTCCGTGCTTCTGGTGATGATAGTGGAAATTCTTAATAGCGCTATTGAGGCCGTTGTCGATCGCATTGGTTCAGATTTCCACGAGCTTTCTGGCCGCGCAAAAGACATGGGCTCTGCTGCCGTATTGCTGGCGATTATCACTGCCGTTATCACCTGGGTCACGCTGCTTTGGTCACATTTCCGATGAGCCTCGAGGAATAATTAAGTCCCTGGTTTTTTGTGCAGTTTTTGGTTCCAAAATCGCCTTTGACTGTATATACTCACAGCATAACTGTATATACACCCAGGGGGCGGAATGAAAGCGTTAACGACCAGGCAGCAAGAGGTGTTTGATCTCATCCGGGATCATATCGGCCAGACGGGTATGCCACCCACGCGTGCGGAAATCGCGCAGCGTCTGGGTTTCCGTTCTCCGAATGCTGCCGAAGAACACCTGAAAGCGCTGGCGCGTAAAGGCGTGATTGAGATTGTTTCAGGCGCGTCACGCGGTATCCGCCTGCTGGTGGAAGAAGAGACGGGCATTCCGCTGATAGGCCGTGTTGCCGCCGGTGAGCCTTTACTGGCACAGCAGCATATTGAAGGCCACTACCAGGTCGATCCTGGCATGTTCAAACCGAGCGCTGATTTCCTGCTGCGCGTCAGTGGTATGTCTATGAAAGACATCGGTATTCTTGACGGCGATCTGCTTGCGGTCCATAAAACGCAGGATGTGCGTAACGGCCAGGTGGTTGTCGCGCGCATTGATGATGAAGTTACCGTCAAACGTCTGAAAAAACAGGGGAACACCGTTCAGCTGCTGCCTGAAAACAACGAGTTCTCCCCGATTGTGGTCGATCTTCGCGAACACAACTTCTCTATCGAAGGACTGGCGGTTGGGGTCATTCGCAACGGTGAATGGCTATAATCTCTTCCTGACAGGCTATGGCGCCGCTGTAGCCTGCTTCATTCCACACTCCCGGTATTTTTCATGTCACTGCTGACGGCATCAGATAAGGCATTGTGGCGTCTTGCTCTGCCGATGATTTTCTCCAATATCACCGTGCCCTTGCTGGGTCTGGTCGATACTGCCGTTATTGGTCATCTTGGTTCGCCTGTTTATCTTGGCGGCGTGGCGATTGGCGCGACGGCAACCAGTTTCCTGTTTATGCTGCTGCTCTTTTTGCGCATGAGCACCACTGGGCTCACGGCACAGGCTTATGGTGCAAAAGATCCGCTGCGCCTGGCGCGCGCGCTGGTCCAGCCGCTGATCCTTGCGCTTGGTGCGGGAGCATTAATCATTGTATTGCGTGCGCCCCTGATCGACCTTGCGCTCCATGTTGTCGGCGGCAGCGAGGCGGTGCTGGCTCAGGCGCGCCGTTTCCTTGAAATCCGCTGGCTCAGCGCGCCCGCCTCGCTGGCAAACCTGGTTCTGCTGGGGTGGCTACTGGGCGTGCAGTACGCCCGTGCGCCAGTGATTTTGCTGGTGGTAGGCAACCTTCTCAACATTGTGCTGGATGTCTGGCTGGTAATGGGCCTGCATATGAACGTGCGGGGCGCGGCGCTGGCGACGGCAATTGCCGAATACGGGACCTTTATCATTGGCTTGTGGATGGTCTGGCGCGTGCTGGCGATGCGCGGGATCTCCCTGACGCTGCTCAAAACCTCATGGCGCGGCAATATCCGTAAGCTGCTGGCCCTCAACCGTGACATCATGCTGCGCTCGCTGCTGCTTCAGCTCTGCTTCGGCGCGCTGACGGTTTTCGGGGCTCGACTGGGGCCAGAAATCGTCGCGGTCAACGCGGTATTGATGACGTTGCTGACGTTCACCGCCTACGCGCTGGACGGTTTTGCCTATGCGGTTGAAGCGCATTCCGGGCAGGCGTACGGTGCGCGTGAAAGCGGGCAGCTGCGGGACGTCTGGCGGGCAGCCTGCCGCCAGTCAGGGCTGGTGGCGCTGGCGTTCGGCCTGGTTTACGCCTGCTTTGGTGAGCAGATTGTTGCATTGCTGACGTCTATCCCTGCGCTACGCGAACTGGCGAGTCACTATCTCATCTGGCAAGTCATCTTACCGGTGGTCGGCGTCTGGTGTTATCTGCTGGACGGCATGTTTATTGGGGCGACGCGCGGAGCCGAAATGCGAAACAGCATGGCTGTTGCGGCCGCAGGGTTCGGCCTGACGCTGCTGACGCTTCCCTGGCTGGGTAATCACGGTTTGTGGCTGGCCCTGGCCGTTTTCCTCTCGCTGCGTGGGTTATCGCTGGCTTTTATCTGGCGGCGCCACTGGCAGAACAATACCTGGCTCCCCTCGCGGCACGATATATCGTAACGGTTAAAGATTCCGAATATGAAATCAACTGCCGAGTCCTTAACTACAATAATTATCACGTCCAGCAGAAAAGAACGTAACGGACGTTACGACCCGACGCTTAACTAAGAGGACACGATGATGAATAAAGACGAAATCGGCGGCAACTGGAAGCAGTTCAAAGGTAAAGCGAAAGAACAGTGGGGTAAGCTGACCGATGACGATATGACCGTCATTGAAGGTAAACGCGATCAGCTTGTCGGTAAAATCCAGGAGCGTTACGGCTACGCGAAAGACCAGGCGGAAAAAGAAGTGGGCGACTGGGAAAAACGCAACGACTACCGCTGGTAACCGGGCTATACCCGCAAGTACAAGGAAGTACACCCTGAGGGCGGCCATGAGCCGCCTTTTCTTTTGCCGTTAACGCGGTTTTTTCTTCACAAGAATAGAGTGGTCGTGCTGACACGCGTCCTGATGACGGCAGGCTTCCACTTCCACGCAGGCAGAACACAGCCCGTGCGCCTCAATCACGTTATGACGCAGGGCAAAACCCATTTTTGCTGCCAGCGTATGCATAATATCTTCCACACCTTCCGCAGCCTCTTCTTTCACCACGCCGCAGCGGTCACAGATAAACATCGCCGATGTGTGGGTGGGCTGATCGAACAGATGGCACAACACATAGCTGTTTGTGGACTCAACCTTATGCACGAACCCTTGTTCCAGCAGGAAATCCAGGGCGCGATACACGGTCGGTGGTTTCGCCTGCGGCTCGCTTTCGCGGAGCAGGTCGAGCAGATCGTAGGCGCTGATGGCACCCTGCTGCAGGCTCATCAGACGTAGGACTTCAAGGCGCTGCGGAGTCAGGCGCACATTGCGTTGCGCACACAGCTTTTCGGCCTGCGCTAACAGCTCTTTTGTGGACTTATCCATTTAGCACCCCGGATGTTATAGGACGGAAAACCCTCACTTTATCATGTTCTGGTAAAAACGCCGAGATCCGCCAGTCTGTGCTATACCTGACCCATTACAAACCGGGAAATAAACAATGAAAAAACCTGACTGTATTCGGCACTGGCGCGACGTAGAAGGCGCGGATGATTCGACCTATCCCGACAGCGACGAGCTGTTTTCTATCGGTGCCCCGCTGGCGCGCAAGCTTGGGCTCGGGCGCATTGGTATCCATCATGAGCGTTTACCGCCCGGGCGCAGGACGTCCTATCCGCATGCGGAAAGCGATGAAGAAGAGTTCGTTTATGTGCTCGAAGGTCATCCAGATGCGTGGATCAATGGCTATTTATGGAAACTTGAACCGGGCGACAGCGTGGGGTTTCCTGCCGGAACCGGTATTTGCCACACCTTTATCAACAACACGGACGAAGAGGTGCGGTTACTAGTCGTTGGCGAGGCCAACAAGAAGCACAACCGCATCTACTATCCTCTTAACCCCGTGTATGCCGCTACCCGTGAGGATCGCTGGGTAGACCACCCGCCCCAGTTTTTTGGACCGCATGATGGAAAACCTGGGAAAAAATAATTTCCTCTTCTATAAATATTGAGGGCCGTCACAAAATATAACAGGCCGTAAGGGAGTTTTACTTAGGGATAGAAATAGCGGGTCTTTTACTACTTATTCACAGCAATAGTTCGTTCCTGTTTGGGTGATAACAGACAGGGGTTATTTCATAACAGACTATAACGGGCATACTGTGAAAAAATATTTTAAATTTTCGGTGGTGAGTATCGCTGTTTCCTTGTTTATGGCAAATCAGGCGGGAGCAGCCAATACCTGGACAGAATCACGGAGTGACGCAATGGGTGGCACTGGCGTTGCCTCCGGGAGCTATGGTAGCGGGGCGTTAATCAACCCCGCGTTGCTGGCAAAGGCAAAACCGGACGATGATGTGACGGTCATTTTGCCGGCCGTTGGCGTCCAGGTGACGGATGAGGACAATCTTCAGGCTGAGATTGATACCATCAACGACAAAATCAATCATTATAAGGATGTGGTTGATAACCTTACGCCAATTCAGGTCATCACCAATCCGTTAGGTTCCATTAATCAATTCCAGGGCGCGGCCAAAGATCTGGCCGATGAGCTGGACTATCTCAAGGGTAAAACCGCACGCGCGACGGCAGGCGCTGGGCTTGCCGTGAGTATTCCTAACGATGTGCTTTCCGTGGCCTTTATGGCGAAAGGGTACGCCCATGGCCGTGTGAGTTCGTCTATCGATCAGCAAGATATTGATTATCTGCGCGGTATTCAACGAAGCAATGTGGTGGCTGCCGGTGTTGCCCTGGACGCTGCGCTGAACGGCACGGATCAGATCACTAAAAACCTCAACTCAACGGCGTCTGGCCGTGCGGCGATTGTGTCCGACTACGGCGTTGCCGTTGCCCGTCAGTTTGACCTCGGCGGCGTCCCGGTTTCCGTAGGGGTTACGCCAAAGCTGCAAAAAACCTGGGTCTATAACTACACCACGTCAATCTACGATTACGACAGTAACAAGTGGAACGACAGCCGCTACCGCACGGACGACACGGGCTTTAACGTCGATGCCGGTATTGCGGCTGATTTCGGCGAACACTGGACCGTTGGCGTGAGCGGCCAAAACCTGATGTCGCGCGACATCGACACCAAAGATATCCGTATCCGCAACGGCCGTACGGGAGAAGTGGTGAGCTATAAAGACACCTATCAGATCCGTCCGCTGGTGACCGCCGGTGCCGCCTGGCATAACGACCTGGTGACGCTGACCGCCGATGGCGATCTGACGGAAACCAAAGGCTTCAAGAGCGAAGATACGTCGCAGTACGTTGGTGTCGGTGCCGAGGTTACGCCGCTCAGCTGGCTGGCGGTGCGTGCGGGTTATCGCGCGGACGTGAAGGGTAACGACAGCAACGTCTTTACCGGTGGTGTCGGTTTCGCACCGTTCAGCACCGTTCATGTTGACCTGATGGGCCTGTACGGCGAGGACGAAACCTGGGGCGCCGGGGCTCAGCTGAGCATGACGTTCTAAAGTCCACCGGAGGCGCTGCGCCTCCGGCTTTTCTTTGTGCTATAGTAGTGCCCCTTTTCCACCAGATGCTTAAAACTTCGCCATGTCGTCAGAATTACAGACCGTTTTCCCTGCACATCGTTTCTCCATTGCGCCGATGCTCGACTGGACGGACAGACACTGCCGCTACTTCCTGCGTCAGCTCTCCCGCCATACGCTGCTGTACACCGAAATGGTGACCACGGGCGCAATCATTCACGGGAAGGGCGACTATCTGGCCTATAGCGAAGAAGAGCATCCGGTTGCCCTGCAGCTGGGCGGCAGCGATCCGGCCGCGCTGGCGCAGTGCGCGAAGCTGGCAGAAGAACGCGGCTACGACGAGATCAACCTTAACGTTGGCTGCCCGTCCGACCGCGTGCAAAACGGTATGTTTGGCGCCTGTCTGATGGGGAATGCGCAACTGGTAGCGGACTGTATCAAGGCGATGCGCGACGTGGTCTCCATTCCGGTCACGGTCAAAACCCGTATCGGCATTGACGACCAGGACAGCTACGAGTTCCTGTGCGACTTTATCAGCACGGTATCCGGGAAAGGAGAATGCGAGATGTTTATCATCCACGCGCGAAAAGCCTGGCTGTCCGGCCTCAGCCCGAAAGAGAACCGTGAGATCCCGCCGCTGGACTATCCGCGCGTGTATCAACTGAAGCGTGACTTCCCGCACCTGACGATGTCCATCAACGGTGGCATCAAGTCGCTGGAAGAGGCCAAAGCGCATCTGGAACATGTGGATGGCGTGATGGTCGGGCGCGAGGCGTATCAGAACCCGGGCATTCTGGCGACGGTCGATCGCGAAATCTTTGGCATCGAAGGTGCGGACACCGATCCGGTTGCCGTCGTGCGTGCGATGTACCCTTACATTGAGCGCGAGTTGAGCAATGGCACGTATCTCGGCCATATCACCCGCCATATGCTTGGCCTGTTCCAGGGTATTCCGGGCGCGCGCCAGTGGCGCCGCTACCTGAGCGAGAATGCGCATAAAGCCGGAGCCGATATTGAGGTGCTGGAACATGCGCTGCGACTGGTGGCAGACAAGCGATAACTTTCGCTAAAAGTTCGTCAAATTCACCACGCCCTGCGAACGTTCGCGGGGCGTTTTGCTTTAATAACAACAGGTTAATGCTGGCATGGTTCTTGTAATGCTTACTGCATTACTCGGGAACTCGTGGGAGAGCACCATGCTGGAACTACTTTTTGTGATTGGCTTTTTTGTCATGCTGTTAGCGACAGGCGTTTCGCTGCTCGGCATTCTGGCGGCTATCGTGGTGGCGACGGTGGTCATGTTTATTGGCGGACTGTTTGCGCTGACGATCAAACTGCTGCCGTGGCTACTGCTGGCCATTGCGGTCGTGTGGGTGATTCGGGCGATAAAAGCGCCAAAAGTGCCCAGTTATCAGCGCAATAACCGCTTCCGTTACTAAGGTATTGAGGGGTTCGTCACATACTTGTAACTTTTCCGGCGGCATGGCTTAGAACAGAATAGGATTTAGTTATCGAATCTGTCACTATGACTGCCGTTAAAGAATTCATCGAGCTGTACCCTACATACAGCCGAACTAAAAAAAGAAAGGGCTTCCTACGGGAAGCCCAATTTCTTTTTGGGACTCAGGGAATCAACAAGCTCGACCCCTGCGTCGCCCGGCTCTCCAGCACCTCATGCGCGCGCTGCGCATCGGTCAGCGCGAATTTTTGCGCATCTGACACCTCCACTTTGATGACGCCGCTGGCGATCAGCGAGAAAAGCTCGTTGCTGGCTTCCTCAAGTTCTTCCCGGTTGGTGATGTATCCTTGCAGGGAAGGGCGAGTCACATACAGCGAACCTTTCTGATTCAGAATACCGAGGTTAACGCCGGTTACCGCGCCTGACGAATTGCCGAAGCTGACCATCAGACCACGGCGCTGCAGACAGTCCAGCGAAGCTTCCCACGTGTCTTTCCCCACCGAGTCATACACCACGCGCACTTTTTTGCCGCTGGTGATCTCCTTCAGCCGCTCAACAATGCTCTCTTCACGATAGTTAATCACCTGCCAGGCGCCCGCCTGCAGCGCGCGCTGCGCTTTTTGTGCATTTCCGACGGTGCCGATCAGCTTCGCGCCCAGTGCCTTTGCCCACTGACAGGCGATGAGCCCGACGCCACCCGCTGCGGCATGGAACAGGAACTGCTCGTCGGGCTTAATTTCATAGGTTTTGCGCAGCAGGTAGTAAACCGTCAACCCTTTCAGGAACGAGGCCGCCGCCTGCTCAAAGGAGATAGCGTTAGGCAGCAGGGCGGCTTTATCCGCCGGAACGTTGTGAACGGAGCTGTAAGCGCCCAGCGCAGACTGCGCGTACACTACGCGGTCGCCCTCTTTAATATGCTTAACCGCGCTGCCCACTTTGACGACGACACCGGCCGCCTCGGTGCCCAGGCCGCTCGGCATTGACGGCGGCGGGTAGAGACCGCCGCGAATATAGGTGTCGATGTAGTTTATGCCTATGGCTTTGTTTTCAACCTGCACTTCGTTTTCGCCAGGCGCGGTGGGGGTAAACTCCACCGCTTTCAGTACGTCTGGCCCACCGTGTTTCTGGAATTCAATGCGCGTTGCCATGCTCCCTCCGTAAGAAAAATATGGTAATCTTTCGACCCACTCTTTATCTCGGTAACTCCATTCACTATGGCAGGAAACAAACCCTTCAACAAACAGACTGAACCTCGCGAGCGTGATTTCCAGGTCGCAGGGTTAAAAGTCCCGCCGCACTCGATTGAAGCGGAGCAGTCGGTGTTGGGCGGTTTAATGCTGGATAACGAGCGCTGGGACGACGTCGCCGAGCGCGTCGTCGCGGAAGATTTCTACACCCGCCCACACCGCCACATCTTTACCGAAATGGCGCGTCTGCAGGAGTCGGGCAGCCCGATCGACCTGATCACGCTTGCGGAATCGCTGGAGCGTCTTGGTCAGCTCGACAGCTGCGGCGGGTTTGCCTATCTGGCGGAGCTGTCAAAAAACACGCCTAGTGCGGCGAACATCAGCGCGTATGCCGATATCGTGCGCGAACGTGCCGTCGTCCGCGAGATGATCTCGGTGGCGAACGAGATCGCCGAGGCCGGATTTGATCCGCAGGGGCGCACCAGCGAAGACCTGCTCGATCTGGCTGAATCCCGCGTCTTTAAAATCGCCGAAAGCCGCGCCAATAAAGACGAAGGTCCAAAAAACATCGCCGATGTCCTCGACGCCACCGTTGCCCGTATCGAACAGCTGTTCCAGCAGCCGCACGATGGCGTCACCGGGGTGAACACCGGCTATGACGATTTGAACAAGAAAACCGCCGGCCTGCAGCCGTCGGATTTGATTATCGTCGCCGCGCGTCCGTCGATGGGTAAAACCACTTTTGCGATGAACCTCGTCGAAAACGCGGCGATGTTGCAGGATAAGCCGGTGCTGATCTTCAGCCTTGAGATGCCCTCCGAGCAGATTATGATGCGTTCTCTGGCGTCGCTGTCGCGCGTGGATCAGACCCGCATTCGTACCGGCCAGCTCGATGATGAAGACTGGGCGCGCATCTCCGGCACCATGGGCATTCTGCTGGAAAAACGTAACATCTATATCGATGACTCCTCCGGCCTGACGCCGACGGAAGTGCGCTCCCGCGCGCGCCGTATTGCCCGTGAACACGGCGGCATCGGCCTCATCATGATCGACTACCTTCAGCTGATGCGCGTTCCGTCGCTTTCCGACAACCGTACGCTGGAAATCGCGGAGATTTCCCGCTCGCTCAAGGCGTTAGCCAAAGAGCTGCACGTACCGGTAGTCGCGCTGTCGCAGCTGAACCGCTCCCTGGAACAACGCGCCGACAAGCGCCCGGTCAACTCTGACCTGCGTGAGTCCGGCTCCATCGAGCAGGATGCCGACTTAATCATGTTCATCTACCGTGATGAGGTTTATCACGAGAACAGCGACCTGAAAGGGATCGCCGAAATTATTATTGGTAAACAACGTAACGGCCCAATCGGGACGGTGCGTCTGACCTTTAACGGACAGTGGTCGCGTTTCGACAACTATGCCGGTCCTCAATATGATGATGAGTAATTTCTAAGGAATTCAAATGCAAGCGGCAACTGTTGTTATTAACCGCCGCGCTCTGCGACACAACCTGCAACGTCTGCGTGAACTGGCGCCCGCCAGCAAGCTCGTTGCAGTCGTGAAAGCGAACGCTTACGGACACGGTCTTCTGGAGACCGCGCGAACGCTCCCCGATGCCGACGCCTTTGGCGTCGCCCGTCTTGAAGAAGCCCTCCGCCTGCGCGCGGGCGGCATTACTCAACCCATTCTGCTCCTCGAAGGCTTTTTCGAAGCCACAGATTTACCGACCATTGCTGACCAGCATCTGCATACCGCGGTACATAACGAAGAACAGCTCGCCGCACTCGAAACCGCCGAACTGAGCGAGCCGGTGACCGTCTGGATGAAGCTCGACACGGGCATGCACCGTCTGGGCGTGCGTCCGGAAAGCGCGGAAGCGTTTTATCAGCGTTTATGCCGGTGCAAAAACGTACGTCAGCCGGTGAATATTGTCAGCCACTTCGCCCGTGCCGATGAGCCCGAGTGCGGTGCGACCGAGCGCCAGCTGGATATCTTTAACACCTTCTGCGAAGGCAAGCCGGGGATGCGCTCGATTGCGGCATCCGGTGGTATTCTGCTGTGGCCGCAGTCGCATTTCGACTGGGCGCGACCGGGCATCATTCTCTACGGCGTGTCGCCGCTGGAGAATAAGCCCTGGGGGCCGGACTTTGGCTTCCAGCCGGTCATGTCGCTGGTCTCTAACCTGATTGCCGTGCGTGACCATAAAGCGGGCGAGCCTGTGGGCTACGGCGGTACCTGGACCAGCGAGCGTGACACCCGTCTCGGCGTAGTGGCGATGGGCTATGGTGACGGCTATCCGCGCGCCGCACCGTCGGGTACGCCGGTTCTGGTCAACGGTCGCGAGGTGAAGATTGTTGGCCGCGTGGCAATGGACATGATTTGTGTCGATCTGGGGCCTGAAGCCCAGGATAAGCCCGGTGACGATGTGGTGATGTGGGGCGAGGGGCTGCCCGTCGAACGTATTGCTGAAATTGCGAAAGTGAGTGCTTACGAACTTATCACGCGCCTGACGTCAAGGGTGGCGATGAAGTACATCGACTAACGTTTCATTCCAGGGAAGGATAATGTCCCCTTCAGAAATCGCTGCTTGTCTGGCCTATGCGCTCTCCGTCTGGCTGGCCGCCAGAAATAACATCCATACGTGGTGGATTGGCATCATAGGCAGCGGGCTTTACGCGTGGGTCTTTTATTCTGTGCAGCTTTATGCTGACGTTACGCTTCAATTCTTCTTCATTGTCACGAGCATAACCGGTTGGATGCACTGGCTGAAAGGCAATAGCGGGGACGTATTGCCTGTCCGTCGTACCAGACCGGGGCATTTTTTTATTCTCCTGGCCTGTGCCATGAGCGTGGCGGCGGTGTACGGACTGATATTGCATCTCTACACCAACGCCTGGGCACCCTGGCTGGACTCCATCATTTTGACATTCAGCGTTCTTGCTCAGTTTATGTTGATGGGGCGACGTCTGGAAAACTGGTACGTCTGGATTGCCGTTAACACGCTGGCGGTACCACTGTATGCGATGAGGGATTTGCATCTGACCGCCGGGTTATATCTGCTGTTTTGGTTTAACGCATGGCATGGACTGTATCAGTGGCGTAAGGAGATCCGCGCGCAATGAAGCTGTATGCCAACGGTCTGGTGGTAGGCAAATTCGCACCATTACATGAGGGCCATGAAGCGCTTATCAATACGGCACTTGAGCAGTGCGAGACGGTTTGTATCATCAGCTATTCGTCGCCGGAAATACGCGGTTACGAACCTGAAAAGCGGCTTAACTGGTTAACAACGCGCTTCCCGCAATGTCGCCACCTCGTGCTTTCGCCGCAAGTGTTGGCTTCATATGGCCTTGCGCCACCGCCACCGAATGACGCTGATGACGATCTTCACCGGCATTATGTTGCAACGCTATGTGAGTACATTTTGGATTGTCAGCCAGAGGCGGTATTTACTGCCGAAGACTATGGAGACGGGTTTGCCACTGTCCTGAGCCAGCGTTTCGGACGACCGGTTGCGCACGTGCGTCTCCAGCGTCAACAGGGACCAGAGGCTCCATCGGGAACGCTCATCCGTTCTGATGTTCATCGTTATCGCAAGATGATGTCCCCTGAGGTGTATCGCAGCTTTGTTTTCCGTATCTGCTTATTAGGTGGAGAATCGACGGGCAAAAGCACGCTTGCAAAGGCACTGGCGCAAACGCTAAACGTTCCGTACGTTGCAGAGTATGGTCGTGAACACTGGGAAGAGAAGAACGGCATCCTTGATCTGGAGGATTTGCTGCATATTGCCCGCGAGCAAGTGCGTCGGGAAGAATTAGCCTGCACGGCGCCTTATCTGGTCTGTGATACGTCACCTTTAACGACCCTGTTTTACGCACTCGATCAGTTTGGCAGCGCGCCGCAGGCGTTAAAGGAGTTAGCTGAACGAGACTATGCACTGGTCGTACTTTGCGGAGATGAATTTCCGTTTGTACAGGATGGCACCCGGCAGGGCGAGGCGTTTCGCCACCGACAGCAAGCGTGGTATGAAGCGGAGCTGCCGGCACGAAATATTCCTTTTCTGCGCGTGCAGGGCTCACTGCCTGAGCGAATCGATTGCATTTGCCGATATATCGAGTGTCTGGCCTGATATCGCTCTCGACCTTCACCTGCTTCCGGTTTATTGTTGAAATCCCTGTCTCATCGAATTCCGGAGAACCATCGCGTGTTTCAGAAAGTTGACGCCTATGCCGGCGACCCTATCCTCTCCTTAATGGAGCGTTTCAAAGAAGATCCTCGCAGCGACAAAGTGAATCTCAGCATCGGTCTGTACTACAACGAGGATGGCATCATTCCTCAATTAAAAGCCGTTGCCGAAGCCGAAACGCGTCTGAACGCTGTTCCACACGGTGCTTCTCTTTATCTGCCGATGGAAGGCTTAAACGCCTACCGCAACACCATCGCACCGTTGCTGTTTGGTGCCGATCACGCGGTGCTCGCACAAAAACGTGTGGCGACCATCCAGACGCTGGGCGGCTCGGGTGCGCTGAAAGTGGGCGCAGACTTCCTGAAAAAATATTTCCCGGATTCAGGCGTGTGGGTCAGCGACCCGACGTGGGAAAACCACGTTGCGATCTTCGAGGGCGCAGGTTTCAACGTGGCGACCTATCCGTGGTTCGACAGCGAAACGAACGGCGTGCGCGTCGAAGCGCTGCTGGAAAAACTGAACACCCTGCCGGCGCGCAGCATTGTGCTGCTGCACCCATGCTGCCATAACCCGACCGGTGCGGATCTCACCAACGCCCAGTGGGATGCGGTGATTGAGGTACTGAAGGCCCGCGATCTGATTCCGTTCCTCGACATCGCCTACCAGGGCTTTGGCGCGGGTATGGAAGAAGATGCTTACGCCATCCGCGCCGTGGCCAGCGCCGGGCTGCCAGCGCTGGTCAGCAACTCCTTCTCTAAAATCTTCTCCCTGTACGGTGAACGCGTTGGCGGTCTGTCCGTGGTCTGTGAAGACGCCGAAGCGGCGGGTCGCGTGCTCGGCCAGCTGAAGGCGACGGTACGCCGCATTTACTCCAGCCCGCCAAACTTTGGTGCGCAGGTGGTGGCGACGGTTCTCGGTGACGAACAGCTGAAAGCGTCCTGGCTTGCCGAAGTGGAAGCGATGCGTAAGCGCATCCTGTCCATGCGACAGGAGCTGGTTAACGTGCTGAAAGAGGCGGTGCCGGGGCATAACTTCGACTATCTGCTCAAGCAGCGCGGGATGTTCAGCTATACCGGTCTGAGCGCGGCGCAGGTCGATCGCCTGCGCGAAGAGTTCGGCGTCTACCTGATCGCCAGCGGCCGTATGTGCGTGGCGGGCCTGAATGCCAGCAACGTTCATCGCGTGGCGCAGGCGTTTGCTGCTGTAATGTAAGCACTTACCAACCGCCCCTCTCCCACAGGGAGAGGGGCGGGGTGAGGGCATCAGTCCGTACAAAGACGTTGCCCGGCATTCTGTGATCATCTTCTTTTTATTCAGCTTCATAAGCAAAAACTCCTTCCCTTCACCTCCCGCTGGGGTTATGGTCGGGTAGTTTTTTGACCATCCGCTCAAATTAAAACGATAACAAACTGAATATTCAGGGGAAAATATGCGCAAGATCACACTGGCGCTCAGCGCCGCCTGCTTATTGTTCTCGCTTAACAGCGCCGTCGTCGCGCGAGCTTCTGCCCCGACGCCGCTTTACACTGGCACCACCGCCGCCATTCTCGCCGAGCAGGCGCCCATTCACTGGGTTTCCGTGGCCCAAATCGAAAACAGCCTGATCGGCCGCGCGCCAATGGCCGTGGGCTTTGACATTGACGATACCGTGCTGTTCTCAAGCCCCGGCTTCTGGCGCGGGAAGAAAACGTATTCACCCGACAGCGAAGCGTATCTGAAGAACCCGGAATTCTGGGAAAAAATGAATAACGGCTGGGACGAATTCAGCATCCCGAAAGAGGTTGCCCGTGCGCTTATTGCTATGCACGTGAAGCGTGGTGACAGCATCTACTTTGTCACCGGCCGCAGTCAGACCAAAACCGAAACCGTCTCTAAAACGCTGCAGGATGATTTCCAGATCCCGGCGACCAGCATGAACCCGGTCATTTTTGCCGGTGACAAAGAAGGGCAAAACACCAAGACCCAATGGCTGGAAAAGAAAAATATCAAAGTATTCTACGGCGATTCGGATAACGACATCACCGCCGCGCATGACGTGGGGGCCAGAGGGATCAGGGTATTGCGTGCCTCTAACTCGACCTATCGACCGCTGCCGATGGCCGGAAAGTTTGGCGAAGAGGTGATCGTCAACTCGGAGTATTAAGTGCCCGGCAGCGAGTTTGACTCTTTTTTAATCAAATCTCGCTGCTGCGGGTTTTACCTTTCGTCTTCTTGCTGCACACTTAGAAAGATTCATCTTTCATCACGGAGCAGCACATGTGGTATCAACAGACCCTGACCTTAAGCGCTAAACCACGCGGATTTCACCTGGTGACGGATGAAGTTATCGGGCAACTCCGCGATCTGTCGCGGGTAAAAACGGGTTTGCTGCATCTGCTGCTTCAGCATACGTCAGCCTCTCTCACGCTGAATGAAAATTGCGATCCCACCGTCCGGTCCGACATGGAGCACCATTTTCTGAAGAGCGTCCCGGACAACGCGCCTTACGAGCATGACTATGAGGGGGCGGACGATATGCCTTCCCATATTAAATCCTCCCTGCTGGGCGTGTCGTTGATGCTGCCGGTTCACAACGGCCGGCTGCTGTTGGGAACGTGGCAGGGGATCTGGCTGGGAGAGCATCGCATTCACGGTGGTTCGCGTAAAATTATCGCCACGCTACAAGGGGAATAAAGATGACAATTTCGGAGATACTACAGTACTGCATGAGCAAGCCCGGCGCGGAGCAGAGCGTCCACAGCGACTGGAAAGCCACGCAGATTAAGGTGGGAGATGTGCTGTTTGCGATGGTGAAAGAGGTGGAAGGCCGTCCGGCGGCGTCGCTGAAAACCAGCCCGGAGCTGGCGGATTTGCTACGTCAACAGCATGATGACGTGAGGCCGAGCAAGCACCTCAATAAGGCGCACTGGAGCACCGTCTATCTGGATGGATCGATTCCTGGCTCGCAGATTTACTACCTGGTGGACGCGTCCTATCAGCAGGCGGTTGAGCTGCTGCCGGAAACCACCCGACAGCAACTCTCCGTGTGACAATTACAGCAACGGTTTAAGGAAGCGCGCGGTGTGCGAGGCTTCGCACTCTGCAACGGTCTCTGGCGTACCGGAGACGAGAATTTCACCGCCGCCGCTGCCGCCTTCCGGGCCGAGATCGACAATCCAGTCCGCGGTTTTAATCACGTCCAGGTTATGCTCGATGACCACGATAGTGTTGCCCTGGTCTCTGAGCTGATGCAGAACCTCGAGCAGCTGCTGGATATCGGCAAAGTGCAGGCCGGTGGTTGGCTCATCCAGGATGTACAGCGTCTGACCGGTGCCGCGTTTTGACAGTTCACGCGCCAGCTTCACGCGCTGCGCTTCACCGCCGGACAGCGTGGTGGCCGACTGTCCCAGACGAATGTAGGTCAGGCCCACGTCCATCAGCGTCTGCAGCTTACGCGCCAGCGCAGGGACGGCATCAAAGAATTCGCGTGCCTCTTCGATGGTCATATCCAGCACTTCGTGGATGGTCTTGCCCTTGTACTTAATCTCCAGCGTTTCGCGGTTATAGCGCTTGCCTTTGCACTGGTCGCACGGCACGTAGATATCCGGCAGGAAGTGCATCTCAACCTTGATCACGCCGTCGCCCTGGCACGCTTCGCAGCGACCACCGCGAACGTTAAAGCTGAAACGTCCTGGCGTATAGCCGCGGGAGCGCGCTTCCGGCACGCCGGCGAACAGTTCACGTACGGGCGTAAAGACGCCGGTATAGGTTGCCGGGTTAGAGCGTGGGGTACGGCCAATCGGGCTCTGGTCAATGTCGATAACCTTATCGAAATGCTCCAGCCCCTGGATGTCGCGGTACGGTGCAGGCTCGGCCAGCGTCGCGCCGTTCAGCGCCGTCTGCGCAATCGGGAACAGCGTATCGTTGATCAGCGTCGATTTACCGGAACCGGACACGCCGGTGATACAGGTAAACAGGCCAACCGGCAGCGTCAGGGTGACGTCTTTCAGGTTATTGCCGCGCGCGCCGGTCAGCTTCAGCACTTTTTCCGGGTTCGCCGCCACGCGCTGTTTTGGTACTTCAATCTTGCGCTTGCCGCTCATGTACTGGCCGGTCAGCGATTCGGGCACCGCCATGATGTCCTTCAGCGTCCCTTCAGCAACCACCTGGCCGCCGTGCACGCCAGCGCCTGGGCCAATGTCGATCACGTGGTCAGCGGCGCGAATGGCGTCTTCGTCGTGCTCGACCACAATCACCGTGTTGCCGAGATTGCGCAGGTGGATCAGGGTGCCGAGCAGACGTTCGTTATCGCGCTGGTGCAGGCCGATGGACGGCTCGTCCAGCACGTACATCACGCCCACCAGGCCCGCGCCAATCTGGCTCGCCAGACGAATACGCTGGGCTTCACCGCCGGAGAGCGTTTCTGCCGAGCGGGAAAGCGTCAGGTAGTTCAGGCCGACGTTCACGAGGAACTTCAGGCGATCGCCAATCTCTTTCAGCACTTTTTCGGCGATTTTCGCGCGCTGGCCGGAGAGCTTCAGGTTGTTGAAGAAGTCCATCGCGTGGCCGATGCTCATGTCTGAGATGGTCGGCAGCGCCGTGTTTTCCACAAACACGTGGCGCGCTTCGCGACGCAGACGCGTGCCCTCACAGGTGGCGCAGGAGCGGTTGCTGATGAACTTCGCCAGCTCCTCGCGCACCGCGCTGGATTCGGTCTCTTTGTAGCGGCGCTCCATGTTGTGCAGCACCCCTTCGAACGGGTGGCGACGCACGGAGGTATCGCCGCGATCGTTCATATACTTGAACTCAATGTTCTCTTTGCCAGAGCCAAACAGGATCACTTTGTGTACGTTCGGGCTCAGGCTGGCCCACGGCGCTTCAACGTCGAACTTATAGTGCTCCGCCAGCGACTTCAGCATCTGGAAGTAGTAGAAGTTACGTTTGTCCCAGCCGCGAATGGCGCCGCCCGCCAGGGACAGCTCCGGATTCTGGATCACGCGGTCCGGGTCGAAATACTGCTGCACGCCCAGGCCGTCACACGTCGGGCACGCGCCCGCCGGGTTGTTGAACGAGAACAGGCGCGGCTCAAGCTCGCGCATGCTGTAGCCGCAAATCGGGCAGGCGAAGTTGGCGGAGAAGAGCAGCTCTTCCGCTTTCGGGTCGTCCATGTCGGAGACCACGGCCGTGCCGCCGGAGAGTTCCAGCGCCGTTTCAAACGATTCTGCGAGACGCGTGGCGAGATCGTCGCGCACCTTGAAGCGGTCAATCACCACCTCGATGGTGTGCTTCTTCTGCAGTTCCAGCTTGGGCGGGTCGGACAGGTCACACACCTCGCCGTCAATACGGGCGCGGATATAGCCCTGGCTTGCCAGGTTTTCCAGCGTTTTGGTGTGTTCGCCCTTACGCTCTTTAATGATTGGCGCCAGCAGCATCAGGCGTTTGCCTTCCGGCTGCGACAGCACGTTATCCACCATCTGGCTCACGGTCTGTGCCGCCAGCGGGACGTCGTGGTCCGGGCAGCGCGGCTCGCCCACGCGGGCATACAGCAGACGCAGGTAGTCATGAATTTCGGTAATGGTACCGACCGTTGAACGCGGGTTATGCGAGGTGGACTTCTGCTCAATAGAGATAGCAGGGGACAACCCTTCAATGTGGTCGACATCCGGTTTTTCCATCAGCGACAGGAACTGACGCGCGTACGCAGAGAGCGATTCAACGTAACGACGCTGTCCTTCGGCATACAGAGTGTCGAAAGCCAGTGAGGATTTGCCAGACCCCGAAAGCCCGGTCACGACAATGAGTTTGTCGCGAGGGATTATGAGGTTGATATTCTTGAGATTGTGGGTGCGGGCGCCCCGAACTTCGATCTTATCCATTCACCTTTCCCGGTTGGAACACGGATTGCCTGGTTTGTTTGAAGGACAAACGGCTGTCAGAAACGGCTAATTATGACACAATTTGACCTGTTTGAATATACAGTATTGGAATGCATTTTCTGATTGGTTGTGTAACAATGTCGAGTTCGCGAGAGATTTCTGAACCGACTACGCAACTATGCAAATTGCGGCGTGGAAATGGTACACTCGCGCGTTTACACTATTAAGAAACGTATTCAGGAGACACGAACATGGCCAGCAGAGGCGTAAACAAGGTGATTCTCGTCGGTAATCTGGGCCAGGACCCGGAAGTACGCTACATGCCGAGTGGTGGCGCAGTTGCCAACATTACGCTGGCTACTTCCGAATCCTGGCGTGATAAAGCGACCGGTGAGATGAAAGAGCAGACCGAATGGCACCGTGTAGTGCTGTTTGGCAAACTGGCAGAAGTGGCCGGTGAGTATCTGCGTAAAGGTTCTCAGGTCTATATCGAAGGCCAGCTGCGTACTCGCAAATGGACCGATCAGTCCGGCGCTGAGAAGTACACCACGGAAGTCGTGGTCAACGTGGGCGGCACCATGCAGATGCTGGGTGGCCGTCAGGGCGGTGGCGCACCGGCAGGTGGCGGTCAGAGCCAGCAGCAGGGCGGTTGGGGTCAGCCTCAGCAGCCGCAGGGCGGCAACCAGTTCAGCGGCGGCGCGCAGTCTCGTCCGCAGCAGCAGTCTGCTCCGGCGCAGTCTAACGAACCGCCAATGGATTTCGACGACGACATTCCGTTCTGATTTCCGCGCGCTGAAAACAAAAAACCCAGACTAGCGTCTGGGTTTTTTTATTCCGAAAGGTATCAGGTAATCACCATCGGCCAGTCTGGCGGCGTGTGGCTCATCGCCTCAACCATCACCACTTTAATATTTTCCCAGACGGCGGCGATATCCAGCAGGGTGATGCCAAGCAGGCCCGTTGCAAACCAGCAGGCTGCGCCCAGCCCCAGCAGGGTGCTGATGACAGCAAGACCCGCATAGTCAGATTTACGAAACTGAATGTTCAGCGTGCTGGCTAAAAACATCAGTACCGCACTCAACAAAGGCCAGCGCAGGAGAACCATGCTGGTGGTAATGGTTGCCATAAAACCCATCCTCTATAAAACAGACGAACTGAATGAAACAGTGTTTCTCGTTGCAAAATATGTGTGAACTATATCACATTTGTTGATTTATTCGCCAGTATCTGTGCGATCAAAAAAGAGGATTTTATTCCTCAGGAAAGGCGGTTGAGCAGGCAGACCCGGACTCGGCGCATGAGGAGGCAGACCCACGGCGTGCCGGAAACGCCCTTCGGGCAAGTGGGAGTAACTCAAATTCGGTTTTTATAAGTGGGGCCGTTATTCTCTGCCAATCCTGAAAATAGTGTGGCGAAGACTGATTATTTATAAATCAACGAACACAATATCCCAGAGCAAATAGCATAAAACGTCATGGTGAAGTTGTACTTTTTTCATGCTGTCAGACATTTGGCTTAATCAACGATCGTCTGTTGTGTTATCTTCCCGCCTGCCCCGGCGGGCTGGATAATTATTTCCCTTAATTGAAACGGAACGAATACTTACAGTTTAACTTACGGGAAAATATTATCGTCATAACGAAATTTAAGATTTTTAATACTAAAAGTCAGTTGCTAACTTCGCATGATTCATGCAACGTAATCACCTGTTTAACAAAGCATCCGGCCTTCATTACTACAGGCGTACAACATGCAGGGATATAGGGCGGGAAATGAATCGTAGCGCGCGGCGCAAAATGCTCAGGGTGTTAGGGATCATCATGGTAGTTATGCTGCCGGTGATGCTTGCGCTATGGTTTGCCCAGCTACGAGCCGTGTCTGAAACAAGCGCCCAGCTACGCACATTTGCTGAACTGGCTTTAGACAAAACAGAGCTGGTTATTCAACAGGTTGAGCTGGCCCGGGACGAGGCTGAAAAATATCAGGGCGAGCTTTGCACGCCGGGACACCGTCAATATATGCTGAACGTTGTTCGTGGCCGCCTGTTTGTCGCCGATTTAATTTACGCTGAAGGTCAGAATTTTCTTTGTTCGACCGTTTTTACACCGGATCACCCCTACGCCATTCCTGTCGCTAATTACACGCGTAAACCAGACGTCGCTATCTATTATTATCGCGATACCCCATTTTATACTGGCTATAAAATGACATATATGCAGCGCGGAAATTATGTGGTGGTCGTCAATCCGCTTTCATACAGCGAAGTCATGTCCGCGGATCATTCTCTCTCCTGGGGTGTGTACGACACGGTAACCAATGCTTTCTTTTCGGTTAGTCAGAAAGCCAATGTTTCTTTATTAAATTCGATGATTCGGGATAAGGAATCGGTATTTCAAAAAGATAACCGCTTTTATACGATCGTAACATCCCCCAAAAGACCAATTGCGGCCATTGTGTCGACATCGAATAAACGCTTTTATGAAACGCTTTATCACCAGGCGACGTTGACGCTACCGCTGGGCATGATCTGCAGCATTATTATTTTGCTGGTATGGTCCCGTACCCATCGTGAGCTCAATTCGCCGGGGCGCTTACTGCACCGGGCGCTGAACAAACGACAGCTTTGCGTCCACTATCAGCCGATTATCGATATCAAGAACAACCGGTGTGTAGGCGCGGAGGCATTGTTACGCTGGCCTGGTTTTAACGGGCAGGTGATGAGCCCGGCTGAATTTATTCCGCTGGCGGAAAATGAAGGTATGAGCGAGCGGATTACGGACTATGTCGTTGAGGAGGTGTTCAACGATCTGGGCCATTTCCTGGCCGAGCATCCGCATCTCTATATTTCGATTAACCTGTCGGCCACGGATTTCCACTCCTCGCGACTGATCGCCATGATTTCCGACAAGGCCCGCCACTACGCCGTCCGTGCGCAGCAAATCAAAATAGAAGTGACGGAGCGCGGTTTTATCGATGTGCCAAAAACCACGCCGGTGATTCAGGCTTTCCGTCAGGCGGGTTACGAAGTCGCGATCGATGATTTCGGTACCGGCTACTCGAACCTGCACAACCTCTACTCGCTGAACGTGGATATTCTGAAAATCGATAAATCGTTTATCGATACCTTAACGACCAACAGCACCAGCCACCTGATCGCCGAGCACATTATCGAGATGGCGCAAAGCCTGCGGCTGAAAACCATTGCGGAAGGGGTAGAAACGACAGAGCAGGTGAGCTGGCTGTTGAAGCGCGGCGTGCAGTTTTGTCAGGGATGGCACTTCGCGAAAGCGATGCCGCCCCAGGAATTTATGACCTGGCAGCAGCAGCCTTTGCACTGAGGGTGATTAATTCAACTGGTGGCGATAGTCGCTCGGCGTGCGGTCAAACTCGCGGCGAAACACGCGGGAAAAGGTTTGTTGCGACACATAGCCCAGATCCATCGCGATATCAAAAATGGGCCGCTGCGTTGAGCGTAGCGCCTGCGCCGCCAGCAGCAGTCTGCGCTGGCGAATGTACTCACCCAGCGTCTGATGCATGACCGTGCGGAACATTCTCTGTAAATACCATTTCGAATAGCCCGACTTTTTAGCGACCACATCAATGTTCAACGGTTGGTCGATGTGTTCATCAATCCATTCAATAAGCGTCTGAATAATCTGCTGATGCGACATAAGGTTGCCCCTCTGTAGATACAACTATCTCGGTTAATTCGTCGTTTTCTCTGCGGGGGAGTATAATTCCTCAAGTTAACTTGAGGTAAAGAGGTTTTATGGAAAAGAGATTGCCGCGAATTAAAGCGCTTTTAACTCCCGGTGAAGTGGCGAAGCGAAGCGGCGTTGCGGTATCGGCGCTCCACTTCTATGAAAGTAAAGGGTTAATCAAGAGCATCCGTAACGGGGGCAACCAGCGTCGCTATACCCGCGACGTGCTCCGCTACGTGGCGATTATTAAAATTGCGCAACGAATCGGAATTCCCCTGGCCACGATCGGCGAGGCGTTTGGCGTGCTGCCGGAAGGGCATACGCTTAGCCCGAAAGAGTGGAAAGAGCTTTCGTCCCAGTGGCGTGAAGAGCTGGAGCGGCGTATACATACGCTGGTCGTCCTGCGTGACGAACTGGATGGTTGTATCGGCTGCGGCTGCCTGTCGCGTAGCGATTGTCCGTTGCGTAACCCCGGCGACAGGCTGGGCGAGCAGGGGACGGGGGCGCGGTTGCTGGAAGAAGATTAATAAAGAACTAAAGCGCCACATAAGGGCGCTTTAATTTTTCCCGGTCTTTGTCTTTCACTCTATCCCGCTGGTTCACGGGAGGGTTTCCCCCGACGTCAGCACCCCTCAGTGTCGAGCTGGTTGGGGAGGTTCCGGATTGTGCTGACACTTTAATTCTATGCAAGACCCGTTTTTTCGCCAGCCTCACCGACCGTTTTTTAGACGAATTTTTTTCGCGGTGTTGTTCAATTTTCTATAGTTAAAAAGTATGAATAACAGGAGAAAGCCATGCTCACGGTACACCACCTTAACCAGTCGCGCTCGCACCGCGCGATCTGGGCGCTGGAAGAACTCGGCCTGCCTTATGAGATTGTCCACTACCAGCGCGAAAAGAACATGCTGGCGCCGGAGGCTCTCAAAAAGGTGCATCCGTTGGGCAAATCACCGGTCATTGAAGATAACGGGCTGATCCTTGCGGAGTCGGGCGCCATCCTGGAATACCTGCAGGAAACGTACGATCCCGAGTCGCGCCTTAAGCCTTTAGATCCGGCGCATAAGGTGCAGTATCGCTTCTGGCTGCATTACGCCGAAGGATCGCTGATGCCGCTGCTGTTAATGAAGCTGGTCTTCAACAGCCTCGGCAAGCCGCCGGTGCCGTTTGGTATCAGAACCCTGGGCAAGGCGCTGGGGCAGGGGGTGCAGAAAGCGTATCTCAACCGTCAGCTGGAGACCCATGCGCGCTTTATTGAGTCACACCTTGCCGAAAACAGCTGGTTTGCCGGGGATTCGCTCAGCATGGCCGATATTCAGATGAGCTTCCCGATCTTTGCCCTGCTGGCGCGCGGCGGTATCGCTAATCTGCCGCATATTCAGGCATGGAAGACAAAAGTTGAGAACAGCCCTGGCTGGCAAAGAACCCTGGAACAAGGGGGGCCGTTATCTATCCCCGGCGAGGACTGAAATGTAAACAGATTGCGCATAAACGATAACGTTTGCGCATCCTCTGTTTATTTCTTCAGCGTCATAAGTGAATTTTAGCGAAAAACGAGAAAGTTCAGTTGAAAAGGGCGGGGATTACGCTAGATAATCGTTTGCCTTAATTTGACCACCCGTTTGTAAGCGCGGAGCTAAACGTTTGCTTTTTTTGTGACGCCTTTTCGTCACAAACGCAACACAAGGATTTGACGTTCAGCTGGCAGTGGCGTCTCCACCTCGCTTACGGACTTCCTAAAAAACTCTCAGGGGATGTTTTCTATGTCTACGCCATCTGCGCGTACTGGCGGTTCACTTGACGCCATGTTTAAAATTTCGGCCCGCGGCAGCACCGTGCGCCAGGAAATTGTTGCCGGGTTGACAACGTTTCTGGCGATGGTTTATTCCGTCATCGTTGTGCCGGGCATGCTGGGCAAAGCAGGCTTCCCGCCAGCGGCTGTCTTTGTGGCGACCTGCCTTGTGGCCGGCGTGGGCTCCATCGTGATGGGCCTGTGGGCGAACCTGCCGCTGGCGATTGGTTGCGCCATCTCCCTGACCGCGTTTACCGCGTTCAGCCTGGTGCTGGGTCAGCACATCAGCGTACCGGTTGCGTTGGGTGCCGTGTTCCTGATGGGTGTGCTGTTTACCGTTATTTCAGCGACCGGCATCCGTAGCTGGATCTTGCGCAACCTGCCGCAGGGCGTGGCGCACGGTACCGGCATCGGTATCGGCCTGTTCCTGCTGCTGATCGCCGCCAACGGCGTCGGTCTGGTCATCAAGAACCCGCTGGACGGCCTGCCGGTTGCGCTGGGCCACTTCGCCAGCTTCCCGGTGATTATGTCGCTGATCGGCCTGGCGGTGATTATCGGTCTGGAAAAACTGAAGGTGCCTGGCGGCATTCTGCTGACCATTATCGGCGTTTCTATTGTCGGCCTGATTTTCGATCCAACCGTCCACTTCTCTGGTATCTTCGCCATGCCGTCGCTGAGCGATGACAAAGGCAACTCCCTGATTGGCAGCCTGGATATCGTTGGCGCGCTGAACCCGGTGATCCTGCCAAGCGTGCTGGCGCTGGTCATGACCGCCGTGTTTGATGCGACCGGTACCATTCGTGCGGTGGCCGGTCAGGCGAACCTGCTGGATAAAGACGGTCAGATTATTGACGGCGGCAAAGCGCTGACCACCGACTCCCTGAGCAGCGTCTTCTCTGGTCTGGTGGGCGCGGCGCCTGCGGCGGTGTACATCGAGTCCGCAGCGGGTACGGCGGCAGGCGGTAAAACCGGCCTGACGGCGATCACCGTCGGCGTGCTGTTCATGCTGATCCTGTTCCTCTCTCCGCTCTCCTATCTGGTTCCGGCGTATGCGACCGCGCCAGCGCTGATGTACGTTGGCCTGCTGATGCTGAGCAATGTAGCGAAAATCGACTTTGCGGATTTCGTGGACGCGATGTCTGGCCTGATTACCGCGGTCTTTATCGTCCTGACCTGTAACATCGTGACCGGCATTATGATCGGCTTCGCGTCGCTGGTGATTGGTCGTCTGGTTTCCGGTGAATGGCGCAAGCTGAACGTCGGCACCGTGATTATCGCCGTTGCGCTGGTAGCGTTCTACGCGGGCGGCTGGGCAATCTAAGTTGTCCATTGATGCGAAAACGGGTGGCTCAGGCCGCCCGTTTTTATTTTCAGGACTCATCCTGTTGCCTTTTGCGTTACTCTGGGGAAGATAGAATAAAAGGCACGACGCCTTCCGGAGTACATAAGCAACACAGCAAACAGGGAACGCATGGAAATCTTCTTCACAATACTCATCATGACCCTTGTGGTCTCGTTATCCGGGGTGGTTACACGCGTACTGCCCTTTCAGGTCCCCCTGCCATTAATGCAAATTGCCATCGGCGCGCTGCTGGCGTGGCCGACGTTTGGCCTGCACGTGGAATTTGACCCCGAACTGTTCCTCGTGCTGTTTATCCCGCCGCTGCTGTTTGCCGATGGCTGGAAAACGCCCACGCGCGAGTTCCTTGAGCACGGGCGCGAGATCTTCGGCCTGGCGCTGGCGCTGGTGGTGGTCACCGTCGTCGGGATTGGTTTTCTGATCTACTGGGCGGTACCGGGTATTCCATTAATACCGGCTTTTGCGCTGGCCGCCGTGCTGTCGCCAACCGATGCCGTGGCGCTGTCCGGCATTGTGGGTGAAGGCCGTATTCCGAAGAAAATCATGGGGATTTTACAGGGTGAGGCGCTGATGAACGACGCCTCCGGCCTGGTCGCCCTCAAGTTTGCCGTGGCCGTTGCGATGGGCACGATGGTCTTTACCATCGGCGGCGCAACCCTGGAATTCTTCAAGGTGGCGATTGGCGGTATTCTCGCAGGCTTCGTGGTGAGCTGGCTGTACGGCCGCTCATTGCGCTTCCTCAGCCGCTGGGGCGGCGATGAGCCCGCAACGCAGATCGTACTGCTGTTCCTGCTGCCGTTTGCCTCTTATCTGATAGCCGAACACATCGGCGTGTCGGGCATTCTGGCGGCGGTGGCGGCAGGGATGACCATCACCCGCTCCGGCGTAATGCGCCGCGCGCCGCTGGCGATGCGCCTGCGTGCCAACAGCACCTGGGCCATGCTGGAGTTTGTCTTTAACGGCATGGTGTTCCTGCTGTTGGGCCTGCAGCTGCCAGGCATTATGGAATCCTCGCTGGTGGCGGCCGAAGCCGATCCGAACGTTGAGGTCTGGATGCTGTTTACCGACATCGTGCTGATCTACCTGGCGCTGATGCTGGTGCGTTTCGGCTGGCTGTGGACGATGAAAAACTTCAGCGTGCGTTTCCTGAAGAAAAAGCCGATGGAGTTCGGCTCGTGGACAACGCGTGAGCTGCTGATCGCCTCTTTTGCGGGCGTACGCGGGGCGATCACCCTTGCCGGTGTACTCTCCATTCCGCTGCTGCTGCCCACGGGCGACGTCTTCCCGGCGCGCTACGAGCTGGTCTTCCTGGCGGCGGGCGTGATTCTGTTCTCCCTGTTTGTCGGCGTGATTATGCTGCCGATTTTGCTCCAGCATATTGATGCCGGTGATTCGACCCAGCAGCATAAAGAGGAGCGTATTGCCCGGGCGGCCACCGCCGAAGTGGCAATTGTCGCGATTCAGAAGATGGAAGAGCGTCTGGCCGCCGATGCGGAAGAGAACATCGACAATCAGCTGCTGACGGAGGTCAGTTCCCGCGTGATTGGTAACCTGCGCCGCCGCGCGGACGGGCGTAACGATGTGGAAAGCTCGCTGCAGGAGGAGAACCTGGAACGCCGCTTCCGTCTGGCAGCATTGCGCTCAGAGCGTGCCGAGCTGTACCATCTGCGCGCCACGCGCCAGATCAGCAACGAAACGCTGCAAAAGCTGCTGCACGATCTGGATCTGCTGGAAGCGCTGTTGATAGAGAATCAGTAGCGCTGTTTTTACGTGCTCAATCGCTTCCCTCTCCCTGTGGGAGAGGGTTAGGGTGAGGGCACCCAAAACCCCTCACAACACTGCAGCCACGCCTGCGCGCTCTGCGACAAATAGACCCCTTCACGCCAGATCATCCCCAGCTGCCAGTGCAGGTCGCTCTCCAGCGGGATCCAGCGCAGCGTGTTTTTATCCAGACGCTCGCAGATAGGCTGCGGCAGAATGGCAATCCCCACGCCGGCCTGCACCATCGCCGCCAGGAAATCCCACTGTCCGCTGCGCACCGCTATGCGCGGCTTGACGTTATGCTGGTTAAACAGCGTCATCAGCTGGCGGCTGAGAGCGAAGTCTTCGTTGTAGATCAGCAGAGGGTGCTCGCCGAGCAGTTCAGGTCTCACCGAGTCTAACTTCAGCCAGTCGCCGGAGCGGGGAACCAGCACGCACAGCGGGTGGCTAAAGAGCGGAAGCGTCGCCAGACCGCTCTCTTCCTCAACGGGAAGGGCGGTCATTGCCACGTCGAGCTCGCCGTTGGTGACGGCCTGCTGGACGGTTAACCCACCAAACTCCGAAATCTTCAGCTCAACGCCGGGATAACGCTGGCGAAACAGGCTAATCGGCCCGGCCATCATCATCCCCACCATTGGCGGAATGCCGAGGCGAAGGACACCTTTCTTCAGATGATTGATATCGCCCAGCTCCGCTTCCAGCTGGCGAAACTCCGCCAGAATCGCCAGCCCGCGTTCGAACACCACGCGTCCGGTGTCGGTCAGCAGCAGCTTGCGCCCGTCGCGGATCAGCAGGGTACAGTTAAGTTCATCTTCGAGGTTTTTCAGCATCTTGCTGATGGTGGGCTGGGTAACAAACAACTTCTCCGCTGCGCGGGTAAAACTTTGCTGACGAACCACTTCGACAAAATAGCGCAGCGTTCTTATGTCCATGATTATTCCTCGAAACTATACCTTTGATGATTTTAATTCATTTCAGTCCATACCGTGCGCTCTCTATACTGGCGCCTCATCTCATTTTTGAGGAAAACCCCCATGGCCGTGGCGTTAAGCCGTGTTACGCCTGCCGTTGTGCAACGACTCCAGGTCCCGGTGCAGGTACTGCTCTACGCGGGACTGTTTGTTTTCGCGGAATATCTTGTCGGCTGGCTGCATCTGCCGCTGCCCGCCAATCTTGTCGGGATGCTGCTGATGCTGACGCTTATTCTGTGCCGCGTGATCCCCCTTAACTGGTTGCGCGCCGGGGCGCGCTGGCTGCTTGCGGAAATGCTGCTGTTCTTTGTTCCTGCCGTGGTGGCGGTGGTGAACTATGCGCAGCTGCTGATGGTGGACGGCTGGCGAATCTTTGCGGTCATCGCGCTGAGTACGCTGATGGTGCTGGGGACGACCGCCTGGGTGGTGGATAAAGTGTATCGCTTTGAAATCAGCAGGCACAAACATGACTAACTTTCAGGTAAGCGTCCTGTGCCTGATTGCGACGCTGGCGATTTACTTTGCCAACAAGCGGCTCTATCGCCGCTTTCACGCCCTGCCGCTGATGCCGCTGGTCTTCACGCCGATCCTACTGGTGCTGATGCTGGTCTTCGGCCACATCTCCTGGCAGAACTATATTGGCGAATCCCACTGGCTGCTGTGGCTGCTCGGCCCGGCGACCATCGCTTTTGCCGTCCCCGTTTACGACAACCTCGCCATTATAAAACGCCACTGGATGTCGCTCAGCGCAGGCGTCATCACCGCCACGGTGGTCGCGGTATGCAGCTCCGTCTGGCTGGCGCGGCTGTTTACGCTGCCCGATGGAATTCAGCGCAGCCTGGCGGTGCGTTCGGTGACCACGCCGTTTGCGCTGGCGGCCGCTAAACCGCTCGGCGGGCAGCCGGACCTGGTGGCGCTGTTTGTGGTGGTGACGGGCGTCTTTGGGATGGCCGTCGGCGATATGTTGTTCCTGCGCTTGTCGATCCGTGAAGGGATGGCGAAAGGCGCGGGGTTTGGCGCGGCGTCGCACGGGGCGGGCACGGCACGTTCGTATGAGCTGGGACAGCAGGAGGGCGTTGTCGCAAGCCTGGTGATGATGCTCTCAGGCGTAGTGATGGTGCTGATTGCGCCGCTGGTGGCGTGGGTGATGTTTTAAGCTCCCCGGCCAGAATGACCGGGGAGAAAGGCTTAATGCGCGCGGCCCTGCTCGACGCCCAGGCCGGTTTGCGAGCGGATAAACTGGGCGCGGAATTTCTCACGCTCCAGGTTACCCTCCGGCGAATTGTCGGTGGCCGAGAAGAACCAGATGCCGATAAACGCCACGGCGATCGAGAACAGCGCCGGGTATTCATACGGGAAGATAGCGCTTGCGTGACCGAGGATCTGCACCCAGATGGTCGGGCCCAGAATCATCAGGATCACCGCCGTCAGCAGCCCCAGCCAGCCGCCAATCATCGCGCCGCGCGTGGTCAGCTTCGACCAGTACATGGAGAGCAGGATGATCGGGAAGTTGCAGCTTGCCGCAATCGAAAAGGCCAGCCCCACCATAAAGGCGATGTTCTGCTTCTCAAACAGAATGCCTAACAGAATCGCCACGACGCCCAGCACCAGCACGGTGATTTTCGAGACCTTCAGCTCGTCGCGCTCGCTCGCGCCTTTGCGGAAGACGTTGGCGTAGAGGTCATGCGACACCGCAGACGCGCCGGCCAGCGTCAGCCCTGCAACCACCGCAAGAATGGTGGCGAAGGCCACGGCGGAGATAAAGCCGAGGAACAGGTTACCGCCCACCGCGTCAGCCAGGTGCACCGCCGCCATGTTGTTACCGCCAATCAGCGCGCCCGCCGCGTCTTTAAACGCCGGGTTCGCCCCCACCAGCATGATCGCGCCAAAGCCGATGATAAAGGTCAGGATGTAGAAATAACCCATGAAACCGGTGGCGTAAAAGACGCTCTTGCGCGCTTCACGCGCATCGCTCACGGTGAAGAAGCGCATCAAAATGTGCGGTAAACCTGCGGTACCGAACATCAGGCCGAGACCGAGCGAGAGCGCGGATATCGGGTCTTTCACCAGCCCGCCCGGGCTCATGATCGCTTCCCCTTTCGGGTGGACCGCCATGGCTTCGGTAAACAGGTTATTGAAGCTGAACCCGACGTGCTTCATCACCATAAAGGCCATAAAGCTGGCGCCGAACAGCAGCAGAACGGCTTTGATGATCTGCACCCATGTAGTGGCGAGCATGCCGCCGAACAGGACGTACATCACCATCAGCACGCCCACCAGCACCACCGCGATGTGGTAGTTCAGGCCGAACAGCAGTTCGATCAATTTACCCGCGCCCACCATCTGCGCAATCAGGTACAGCGCCACCACCACCAGCGAACCGCAGGCGGAGAGGGTGCGAATCGGCCCCTGCTTCAGGCGATAGGAGGCCACATCAGCGAAGGTATAGCGGCCCAGGTTACGCAGGCGCTCGGCAATCAGGAACAGGATGATCGGCCAGCCGACGAGGAAGCCGAGGGAGTAGATCAGGCCGTCATAGCCGGAGGTATACACCAGCGCGGAGATCCCGAGGAACGAGGCGGCGGACATAAAGTCACCCGCAATCGCCAGCCCGTTCTGGAAGCCGGTAATGTTGCCGCCTGCGGTGTAGTAATCGTTACGGGAGCGCACGCGTTTCGACGCCCAGTAAGTTATGTACAGCGTCAGCAGGACGAAAATCAGGAACATCACAATGGCCTGCCAGTTGGTTGGCTGGCGCTGGACCTCGCCGGTAATGGCATCCGCCGCGTGGGCGGCAAAGGGAAGCGTGGCGGCGAGCGCCGTCAGAACTCTCTTCATGATGCATTTACCTCTTGCAGTACCGCTTTATTAAGTCGATCGAATTCACCGTTCGCGCGCCAGACGTAGACGCCGGTCAGAAGGAATGAAATCACAATCACGCCAATGCCAATCGGAATACCGCGCGTCACGCTGGTCCCCTCGTGCAGCGGGGTGCCCAGCCAGTGCGGGGCAAAGGCGATCAGCAGAATAAAGCCGACGTAGATAACCAGCATGATGATGGAAAGGATGAAGGCAAACCGTTGCCGCTTATCGACGAGCTCCCTGTAGTGCGCACTATTCTCTATCTGCTGACAAATATCGTTATTCATCACAGAGTCTCCAGAAGTATTTGTAGGGGAGGTTTTATTGTTCCCTCTCCCTTGAGGGAGAGGGTTAGGGTAAGGGGGTTACGATGGCATCGCGATGGCCTGCTTCTCCTCGAGCAGTTTTTCCACCACGCCAGGGTCCGCGAGCGTTGAGGTATCACCGAGGTTGCTGGTGTCTCCAGCCGCGATTTTGCGCAAGATACGACGCATAATTTTGCCGGAACGGGTTTTCGGCAGCGAGTCGGTCCAGTGCAGCACGTCCGGCGTCGCCAGCGGGCCAATCTCTTTACGCACCCAGTTGCGCACCTCAGCGTAGAGCTCTGGCGACGGTTCTTCACCGTGGTTCAGAGTGACATAGGCGTAAATCGCCTGGCCTTTGATGTTATGCGGAATGCCCACAACCGCCGCTTCGGCAATCTTCGGATGCGACACCAGCGCCGATTCAATCTCAGCGGTGCCCAGACGGTGGCCGGAGACGTTCAGCACATCGTCCACGCGCCCGGTTATCCAGTAATAGCCATCTTCGTCACGACGCGCGCCGTCGCCGCTGAAGTACATGTTTTTAAAGGTCGAGAAGTAGGTCTGCTCGAAGCGATCGTGATCGCCAAACAGGGTACGCGCC
This sequence comes from Enterobacter sp. HG048, assembly GCF_024702055.1. Lineage (NCBI taxonomy): Bacteria > Pseudomonadati > Pseudomonadota > Gammaproteobacteria > Enterobacterales > Enterobacteriaceae > Enterobacter > Enterobacter sp. HG048. Next base: position 37,188 of record NZ_JANLIZ010000014.1, on the reverse strand, counting down.
TGACCCGGCCAGGAGTCCGTGATCACCAGGTTGCCTTCGGTGGCACCTTCCAGCGGGTTGCCTTCGTTATCCACCAGCGCAGGCTGCACGCCGAAAAACGGACGGGTTGCGGAACCGGCCTTCAGCTGCGTGGCGCCCGGCATTGGGGTGATCATGAAGCCGCCGGTTTCGGTCTGCCACCAGGTGTCCATTACCGGGCATTTCTCGTTGCCGATTTTCTTCCAGTACCACTCCCAGGCTTCCGGGTTGATTGGCTCACCCACGGAACCGAGGATGCGCAATGAAGAGCGGTCGGTGCCTTCGATGGCTTTATCGCCTTCCGCCATTAAGGCGCGGATCGCCGTTGGTGCGGTGTAGAGAATGTTGACCTGGTGTTTGTCGACCACCTGGCACATCCGCGCCGGAGTCGGCCAGTTCGGTACGCCCTCAAACATCAGCGTTGTTGCGCCACAGGCCAGCGGGCCGTACAGCAGATAGCTATGTCCGGTAACCCAGCCCACATCGGCGGTACACCAGTAGATGTCGCCCGGATGGTAGTCGAAGACGTATTTGAAGGTGGTGGCCGCATAGACCAGATAGCCGCCGGTGGTGTGCAGGACGCCTTTCGGCTTACCGGTGGAACCGGAGGTGTAAAGAATGAATAGCGGATCTTCTGCGTTCATCTCTTCAGGCTGATGCTGGTCGCTCGCGTTCTCAATCAGGTCGCTCCACCACAGGTCGCGCCCCTCGGTCCAGTCGATTTTGCCGCCGGTACGCTTAAGGACGATGACGTTACTGACCGTTTTGACGTTCGGGTTTTTCAGCGCTTCGTCGACGTTTTTCTTGAGTGGGATACCGCGCCCGGCGCGCACGCCTTCATCGGCGGTGATCACCAGTTTTGAACTGGAATCGACAATACGGCCCGCAACCGCCTCTGGCGAGAACCCGCCAAAAATCACCGAGTGAATTGCGCCGATACGCGCGCAGGCCAGCATGGCCACCGCCGCTTCCGGCACCATCGGCATATAGATAGCGACCACGTCGCCTTTTTTGATGCCCTTTTCCAGCAGGACGTTGGCGAAGCGGCACACGTCGCGGTGCAGCTCTTTGTACGTAATATGTTTGCTTTGCGAGGCGTCATCGCCTTCCCAGATAATGGCCGTCTCATTCCCGCGCTCGGCGAGATGACGATCGAGGCAGTTCGCCGCCAGGTTCAGGGTGCCATCTTCATACCATTTAATGGAGACATTGCCGGGTGCAAAGGAGGTGTTCTTCACCTTCTGATAAGGTTTGATCCAGTCAAGGATATGGCCCTGCTCACCCCAGAAGGTGTCCGGGGCGGTGATAGATTGCTGATATTTCTCGTGGTACTGCTCCGGGGTGATCAGGCAACGGTCCGCAATGTTTGCGGGAATGTCATGTTTGTGTATTTGGCTCATGGCTTTTTTTCTCCTTGTAAGATGTTAATAATATGTCGCAAAAACGTTAATTGTAGGGGCTTTACAAGCTTTGTTTATTATTTGGGCTGCAGATCACGCATTGTTTGAAGAGTATGAAAATTGAGCGAATGAATCTTTGAAGGGAAATAATTTATGCTGACAATTATTCACATTTATGTTTAAAAAAGCGTTTTTATAACAAAAGGTTATTTATCAGAATTAGAATAAACTCCCGTCATCGTCGCTTTTGTGAGTGAAACGCGTCGTTCTTTAAGGCTTGCGCAACAGGTCGCGCAAATGATACTCATACGCCGCGTTAAAAAATCCCATAAACCAACGCAACACAATTCATACCCTTTCAGTATGTCTCCATATTCATGCAGTTTGAGTGAATAAGGCGCTTCATTGAGGAAGTCAGTTTCTATGAAAAACGTTAAAGTCAGCCTTGCCTGGCAGATCTTAATCGCCCTTGTGCTGGGCATCTTGCTGGGCAGTTACCTCCACTATCATAGCGACAGCCGCGAATGGCTGATTGCGAACCTGCTTTCACCGGCAGGGGATATCTTTATTCATCTGATCAAGATGATTGTCGTACCGATTGTGATCTCGACGCTGGTGGTCGGTATTGCGGGCGTCGGCGATGCGAAGCAGTTAGGCCGTATTGGCGCGAAAACCATTATCTATTTCGAAGTGATCACTACGGTTGCGATTATCCTCGGTATCACGCTGGCGAACGTGTTCCAGCCGGGTTCCGGGATTGATATGTCGCAGCTGGCGACGGTGGATATTTCGAAATACCAAAGCACGACCGCTGACGTGCAAAGCCATGCGCACGGCCTGATGGGCACTATCCTGTCGCTGGTGCCGACCAACATTGTGGCGTCAATGGCGAAGGGCGAGATGCTGCCTATCATCTTCTTCTCGGTGCTGTTCGGTCTGGGGCTCTCCTCCCTGCCGGCGACGCACCGTGAGCCGCTGGTGACCGTGTTCCGCTCTATCTCTGAAACCATGTTTAAAGTGACGCACATGGTGATGCGTTACGCGCCGGTAGGGGTGTTTGCGCTTATCGCCGTCACCGTGGCGAACTTCGGTTTTGCCTCCCTGTGGCCGCTGGCGAAGCTGGTGCTCCTGGTGCACTTCGCCATTCTATTCTTCGCGCTGGTGGTGCTGGGGATCGTGGCGCGTCTGTGCGGGCTGAGCATCTGGATCCTGATTCGCATCCTGAAAGATGAGCTGATTCTGGCGTACTCCACGGCAAGTTCTGAGAGCGTGTTGCCGCGTATTATTGAGAAGATGGAAGCCTACGGCGCGCCAGCTTCTATTACCAGCTTCGTGGTACCGACCGGCTATTCCTTTAACCTGGACGGTTCGACGCTGTACCAGAGCATCGCCGCTATCTTTATTGCGCAGCTGTACGGTATTGACCTGTCGCTGTGGCAGGAGATCGTGCTGGTGCTGACGCTGATGGTGACGTCCAAAGGTATTGCAGGCGTTCCGGGCGTCTCCTTCGTGGTACTGCTGGCGACGCTTGGCAGCGTCGGTATTCCGCTGGAAGGTCTGGCGTTTATCGCCGGTGTGGACCGTATCCTCGACATGGCGCGTACCGCGCTGAACGTGGTGGGGAATGCCCTGGCGGTGCTAGTTATCGCCAAGTGGGAACACAAATTCGACCGTAAAAAGGCGCTGGCGTATGAACGCGAGGTGCTGGGTCGTTTTGATAAGACTGCTGACCAGTAATGTAACGTTTTCTCCCTCTCCCCTTTGGGGAGAGGGTTAGGGTGAGGGGATTTTATTCCCCGCTCAACGCATCAAACTCTTCGCACCCCGTATCAAACCCTTCCGTACAGCTCAGGTTCAACCAGTACAGCGCTTTCTGTTTATTGGGCGTGATAAAGCCTTTCTCACCCTGCCTGAACAACATCCCCGCCCAGTACTCGGCGTAGCCCGTGCGTGAAAGTGCCGAGCTCCGCTTGAACCACGAGGCGGCCTGCACGTCGTCCTGGGCCACTTCAACGCCGTTGGCATAAATCAGCCCCAGCAGCATTTGCGCATCTACCGCTGAGTCGTTGTCGATATCTTCAGTCGCCGTTTGCAGCAGTTTGATGGCCTGGGGATAGTCGGTTGTACCAGCCTGAGTGTTGACCAGCACGCGCGCCAGCATGATCGCGCCGCGTTTGCTGCCCGCGATGGTTGCCTGCTGTGCCAGTGCCTTAGCTTGCGCATAATTTCCCTGGGTAAAGAGGATTTGCGAGAGCAGCCCCATGGCATCGACATCGCCGCCTTTAGCGGCTTTCTCGGCCCACAGAGCGGCCTGCTTAATGTCACCAGAGCTGAAGTACGTATCGGCAAGATAATACTGGGCGCGGGCATCGCCGGCTTCTGCCTGTTTCAGATACTGGCTGCCTATCTCATCCGCGCGGGCGAAGGACGTTAAAAACACTAACAACAGAAAAATGGCTTTCATGGACTCTTATCATCTGGGTACACGCCGCGCAGTATAATCGCGGTGGCGAAAGAAAAAAATGGGTGCATTAAGACCTCAGCATCCTGCAAGCCGGGCGGAACCGTGGTTCCGCCCGTAGAGGTTAGCCTGGGTTGCAGGCTAATTTTGCCGCCACCTCCTGATGTTCACCCTTTATTGAAAACTCGCATAACTTACCTCGAGTAATAAAGGTAAAGATCACTATCGTCAGGCAAATAATAAAGACGATGCCTAACGCAGTTTTTAATGGCGTCATGCCTTTTACTCCTTGTCAAAAAAAGAATAAGAGGCTACTCTCAACTTGTTCGGAGTTGAGGGAGTAGCCTCGGGTAAATGAAAATTTCCCGGGGCTTTCTACTTTCTGTCCCTCAACAATGCTCAAGACAGAAAGTCTTAAGCACCCGCCGCACATCTTATCCCTCTGAATTAAAATGCAAAGATGTAATTATTTTTCGCGAAAATTACATTATTTCTGCGAGCCGCTTTCCAGAACAATAATTAATATCGTTGATGAGTTAATCGGAAATAAAAAGGGAGTGAATATTTCACTCCCTTTATTCATCGATGAATTAACGGCTTCACCCCATTGCGCTTTCGCGCAGCCGGGCTTTCAGCTTGTTATATTCGTCGATGACATACTGTTCCGCAGCGTGCTGGTCCGCAATCGGCTCCACGCGTACGGCGCAGTATTTATACTCCGGCGTTTTGGTTATCGGGCTTAAGTTCTCCGTGACCAGCTCGTTACAGGCGCCAATCCACCACTGGTAGGTCATATAGACCGCACCTTTGTTCGGACGATCGCTGACCTGCGCACGGGTAATGATCCGGCCTTTGCGCGAATTCACCCACACCAGCGCTTCGTCCTCAATGCCGAGGCGCTCTGCGTCGGCGGTGTTGATTTGCGCGTAGCCCGGTTCGTCCGCCAGCGCCGCCAGCGCGGCGCAGTTGCCCGTCATCGAACGGCAGGAGTAGTGGCCCACTTCACGCACGGTGGAGAGCACCATCGGATACTCGTCGGTGAGTTTATCGATCGGCGCGACCCAGTCGCAGGTGAAGAACTGTGCCAGCCCGTTCGGGGTGTCGAACTTCTCTTTAAAGAGGTATGACGTCCCCTGATCGGCTTCGGACTCATCGCGACACGGCCACTGGATATACCCAAGCTCACCCATTTTTTCATAGGTGGCGCCGTTGAAGTCAGGACACAGACTGCGCAACTCGTCCCAGATCTCCTGGGTGTTGTTGTAGTGCATCGGGTAGCCCATGCGGGTGGCGATTTCACTGATGATCTGCCAGTCCGTTTTCAGGTCCCACTTCGGATCGACCGCCTTAAAGAAGCGCTGGAAGCCGCGGTCCGCCGCCGTGTAGACGCCTTCATGCTCGCCCCACGAGGTCGACGGTAAAATCACATCCGCCGCCGCCGCGGTTTTGGTCATGAAAATATCCTGGACAATCACCAGCTCCAGATCCTCAAACCCTTTGCGCACCGCAGAGAGCTCTGCGTCGGTCTGGAGCGGATCTTCACCCATGATGTAGGCCGCACGCACTTCGCCGTGCGCCGCGCGGTGCGGCAGCTCGCTGATGCGATATCCGGTGTGTTCTGGCAGGCTTTCCACGCCCCAGGCCTTCGCGAATTTCTCGCGGTTTTCCGGGAACTTCACGTACTGGTAGCCCGGGTAGGTGTCCGGCAGCGCGCCCATATCGCATGCGCCCTGAACGTTATTCTGACCACGTACCGGGTTGACGCCGACGTGCGCTTTACCCAGATTGCCGGTCAGCATCGCGAGACTCGTCAGAGAACGCACGGTTTCCACGCCCTGATAGAACTGGGTCACGCCCATGCCCCACAGGATGGCGGCGGTTTTCGCCCCGGCATACATCCGTGCCGCCTGGCGGATCTCCTGCGCGCTGACGCCGGTGATCGTTTCCACCGACTCTGGCGTATAGCCTTCGACAATTTTCCTATACTCTTCAAAGCCTTCCGTACGGGTCGCGACAAACGCCTGGTCGTACAGGTTCTCCTCAATAATGACGTGCCCCATTGCGTTCAACAGCGCGATGTTCGAGCCGTTTTTCAACGCGATGTGCATATCCGCAATGCGCGCGGTTTCAATTTTGCGCGGATCGCAGACGATGATTTTCGCCCCATTCTGTTTAGCGCGAATAACGTGGTTCGCGACGATAGGGTGAGAATCCGCCGGGTTATAACCAAAGATGAAGACGAGATCGGTATTATCTATCTCGTTGATGGCATTACTCATTGCGCCGTTACCGACCGACTGGTGCAGACCTGCAACCGATGGGCCGTGTCAGACGCGAGCGCAGCAGTCGACGTTATTGGTACCAATAACGGCGCGCGCGAATTTTTGCATCACATAGTTGGTTTCATTTCCCGTCCCGCGGGAAGAGCCGGTAGTTTGGATGGCATCCGGGCCATACTTGGCCTTGATGGCGCTTAGGCGCGTGGCGACGTAATCCAGCGCCTCGTTCCAGGAGACGGCTTCCAGCTTGCCGCCGCGCTCGCGGCGGATCATAGGGGTTTTCAGGCGCGGGGTAAGGATTTGGGTATCGTTAATAAAATCCCAGCCGTAGTAACCTTTCAGGCACAGCGTGCCCTGGTTGGTTTTCCCCTGTGCGGCCTCCGCCCGGACGATTTTGCCGTTATCGACCACCAGGTGGATCTTGCAACCTGAGGCACAATAAGGGCAAACCGTGACGACTTTTTTCATCAGTCTGCTCCAGTTAATCGAATCTTCGCACCCACTATGCAGCTTCTATGCCATGTTTTTTGTATGGGTATACCCTGACTTTACGGTCCCTTCGCGGTGAAAACCCTGACAAAAAGCAGTCAATCGTCAAAATTGACGTGTCGACAGGGCGGCGGATGTGACATGGGTTGAATTTCCTTCACTGAAAAAACCATTTGACTGGAGCCGACGGCAGAATGGTTCAGACTTAACATAATCCCCTGACGGAAGCATAAGATGAAACCGGCGATCCTGGTGGTTGATGACGATACGGCAGTCTGCGAACTGCTTCAGGACGTGCTGAGCGAGCACGTCTTTAGCGTGCTTGTCTGCCATAACGGCCAGGATGCACTGCGGCAGGTACAGCAGGAGCCGAATATTGCGCTAGTGCTGTTGGATATGATGCTGCCGGATATCAACGGCTTACAGGTTTTGCTGCAGCTGCAAAAGCAGCGCCCGGCGCTACCGGTGATCATGTTAACCGGGCTGGGCAGTGAGTCAGACGTGGTGGTGGGGCTGGAGATGGGGGCCGATGATTATATTGGCAAACCGTTCAACCCGCGCGTGGTGGTCGCCCGCGTTAAAGCGGTATTGCGCCGTACAGGCGTGCTGGCTGCGGAAGTCCCTGCAGCGCCCGTAGCGGGCATTGCTTTTAACGGATGGACGCTCGATACCACCCGCTGTGAGCTGAGCGATCCGCAGCGTAACCCTGTCCCCTTAACCCAGGGCGAGTACGGCCTGCTGCTGGCGCTTACGCAAAATGCCCGTCGGGTGCTGAGTCGTGACCGGCTGCTTGAGCTGACCCACAGCGAAAGCGCCGACGTGTTCGACCGCACGATTGACGTGTTGATCATGCGCCTGCGCCGGAAGATTGAGGCCAACCCGCATCAGCCTGCGCTCATCAAAACTATCCGCGGGCTGGGCTATGTGTTTGCCACCGATGTTTCCCATAGCGAGAAAGCGGCCTAGGTATTCTCTTTGATAAATAGCTGCAGCTCGGCCAGCGTTTTCGCGCCGTCAATCGCGTTGGCCGCCAGCAGGCTGGCCCGCGCGCAGGCGTGTGCCAGATAAATGCTCTCCGTGAGCGGGAGCGATTCGTGGCAGCCGTATAAAAACCCCGCGCAAAACGCATCGCCCGCACCGACGCTGCCGACAATCTCTTTCTGCTCCAGTAGCCATGAGGGGATCCAGCGGCCTTGCTCACCCGGCGCTTCGCCCCATGCGCCTTCCGGACAGTGGATCACCACCCGCTGACGCACGCCTGCCGCCAGCAGCTGCGTCGCGGCATCGGCGATATGGGCGATATTCAGCGCATCGTCGGCGTCGCGCATCTCCAGTCCGCTAAACTCCCCGGCTTCCAGCTCGTTAATCACCAGATAATCAAGGTGGCGCAGGGCAGGGAGCACCAGCGGCTGATAGCGCGGGTCGCCCTTGCGGGACACCAGATCGAGCGACGTTTCATACCCCTGGTCGCACATCTGCGCCAGCAGCCGCGCGCTGCGGGTACCAAACTCGTCATCGGGCATATCCAGGCTGTCGAGCAGCAGCAGGTAGCCGAGATGGAAGATCTTCATCGATCCGTCTAAGCGATCGAAGGCGGGAAGATCCAGCAGACGGTTGGCGCCCGGCGAGTGGAAAAAGGTGCGTTGTCCGCTGGGATCGGTCATTACCTGCGACATGGAGGTCGGTGCAAAGGTGGTGCGCTGGACGCGCTGACGGTTGACGTGGTACTGGTCGAGCATCGCCAGAATGTAATCCCCGTCGCCGTCTTCGCCAATCAGCCCCACCGCCTGCAGCGGCAGGCCAACGTGCATTTTTGCCAGCGTCAGCAGCACGTTGAGCGGCGCGCCGCCGGTTGAGCGTTCGCTGTGGGTGATTTCCGCCAGCCAGCCGCGCTCCGGCCACTGCACGATCTGGTGGACGTGATCCACCAGCATGTTGCCTGCGGCAATGATCCCTTTACGTTCCATCAGGCTTTCCCCGCGCTGCCGAAGATGCGCATCTGTTCGGCGACCGTATCGGCAATCGCCTCTTCTATCCCCAACAGCAGTTCGGCAAATTCATCATACAGCGGCTGGCGGTTCGCCATGCGCTGCTCAACGGCGGCGAGTGCGGCCTGCGACATGCCGGTGTAGAAGTTGATTTTATTTATGCCGAGCTCGATAGCGCGGCGGAAGTCAGCATCGCTAATCCCGGAGCCGCCGTGTAAAACCAGCGGCAGCCCCGTCTGCTGGCGAATGGCGTCCAGGCGTGGGAAATCGAGCTTTGGCTCGCCCTTGTATTTGCCGTGCGCGTTGCCGATGGCAACCGCCAGCGCGTCAATGCCGGTTGAATCGACAAACTCACGCGCCAGCTGCGGGTCGGTAAAGAACGCTTCATCCGCATGACCGTACAGCGCGCCGCCTTCATCGCCACCGACCGCGCCCAGCTCCGCCTCCACCGACACGCCGACCGCGTGGCACATCTTCACCACCTCCCGCGTCTGGCGAATGTTCTCCTCATAGCTCAGCGTAGAGCCGTCGAACATTACCGAGCTGAACCCTAAGCGCAGGGCGCGCACCACCGCCTCGAAATGCAGGCCGTGGTCGAGATTGAGCACCACGGGAATATCGTGACGGGCGGCCTCGAACTTCACCGCTTCGACAAGCGAATCCAGAGACACGTACTTAAAGTGTACTTCGGCGATGTTGATGATAAACGGCGAGCGTTCCTGCTTTGCGGCGGCGAACAGCGCGCGCAGGAAGTGGGAGTCGAGCACGTTAAACGCGCCCAGCGCGTAGCGATGCGCCCTGGCGTGCTCCAGACCGTCGGCAAGAGAGATCAATGGCATCATTTACTCCTTATATCCGAAACAGGTTGTACTCGTTGCACAGCACCAGCAGCGCCGGTTCGTCTTCTTCGATGTTGTTATAGCGGGCAACGGGCTGCAAAAAGTGGTTATCGTGCTCGTCGTCGTTTACCGATGACACCTCCCCAACCAGCACGTCGCCGAAGCCGCGTTCGCCCCAGAAGCCGTGGTACAGAGTGGGTGTCAGACAGATGCTTTCCCCTGGCATGAGGCGCAGCTGGCTGCCGGGCGCGTGGGTCTGACGACAGCCGTCGACGGTGACCGTCACGTCGGTGTTCTCCGTCTCTTCATGCGCCCCGGCATTCCATAACTCAATAATCAGATTCCCGCCGCCCCGGTTGATGATGTCTTCCCGCTTGCGCCAGTGAAAATGCATCGGCGTCACCTGGCCGTCGCGCACGTGCATAATTTTTTCGGCATAGCACTTTTCATAAGGCACGCCGTTGGGCGAGCCGTTGCGCAGGGTAAACAGCGTCAGGCCCTCAGCGGCAAAGCTGTTGCCGCCGAACGCCGTCACGTCCCAGCCGAGCTTGAGGTCGAACACTTCCTGCCATGCTGCCTGGTCAAGCTGCTGCCATTTTGTGGGCGGGAAGCTGGCAAACGGCGGGAGATGCACGTCGTGCATGGAAAAGAACTGTCGCGTGTGGCCGAGAATTTCATTGATGTCGGAGCGTTTCATGGGGACTCCTTGAAAACAGTTCCCTCTCCCTGCGGGAGAGGGAAAAGGATCATTTAACCGTCCAGCCCTTATACGTGCCGACGTTCTTTTTATCGATCATCGTCACCGGGATCAGCACGGGCGCTTTCGGCGCAGGTTTGCCCTGTAGAATGTCATAGCCGATCTCCACCGCTTTTGCCGCCATGACCTGCGGATCCTGCGCTGGGGTCGCGACAAACAGCGAGTTTTCGCGCTTCAGCGCTTCCTCGCCGTCCGGGCTGCCATCCACGCCGACGATAAAGAACTCGTTGCGCTGAGCCTGCTTCGCGGCCAGATCGGCGCCGATCGCGGTCGGATCGTTAATCGCAAACACGCCGTCGATCTTCGGATTGGCCGCCAGCAGGGAGGTCATGACTTCCAGACCGCCTTCACGACTGCCCTTGGCGTTCTGGTTATCCGAGAGCACCTTGATATCCGGATGTTTTTTGAATTCCGTCTGACAGCCTTCCACGCGGTTTTGCACCGCAGAGACCGGCGGTCCGTTGATGATCACCACGTTGCCTTTGCCTTTCAGGCGATCGGTAATGTACTTACAGGCCATTTCGCCCGCCTGGGTGTTATCGGAGGTGATGGTGGCATCAGCGCCTTCCGCCGCCACGTCAACCGCAACGACCACGATCCCGGCGTCCTTCGCGCGCTTCACCGCCGGGCCGATCCCTTTGGAATCCGCAGCGTTGAGGATGATCATGTCCACCTTCGCGGCGATGAAGTTATCGATCTGCGCCACCTGCTGGCCCAGATCGTAACCGCTGGAGACCAGCGTCACCTTGACGTTATCGCCAGCCAGCTTGCGCGCTTCCAGCTCGGCACCTTTGGTGATCTGCACGAAGAACGGGTTGGCCAGGTCGCCCACCGTCACGCCGATGGACTTCAGATCTTTTGCCTGCGCAAACGGCGTTGCGGCAAGCAGTGCGCCAGCACAGAGCGCGGTCACTAACGGTTTCAAACGCATAGGGTTTTCCTCGAAGCTGTAGGGTTTTGTTGTTATGCACTTTGATGGTGTCGGGTACGGTATTTGTCGATCAGCACCGCTATGATGATCACCGCCCCTTTGATCACCAGCTGCCAGAAGTAGGAGACGCCCATCAGCGTCATGCCGTTGTTGAGGGTGGCGATGATCAGCGCGCCAACCAGCGTGCCGGTGATCGTGCCGATCCCGCCGACGAAGCTGGTGCCGCCGAGGATCACCGCCGCAATCGCATCCAGCTCGTAACCCGTGCCGAGGTTGCCGTTGGCGCTGTAGAGGCGCGAGGCGCTCATCACTCCGCCAAGCCCGGAGAGCAGGCCGCTCATGCCGTACACGAACAGCAGCACCAGCCAGACCTTGATGCCGGTCAGTCGCGCCGCCTGCATGTTGCCGCCCACCGCATAGATATGCACGCCGAGCGTGGTGCGGCGCAGGATGAACCAGCACACCGCAATCACCGCGAGGGCGATCACCACCAGCCACGGGATCGGGCCGAGGTAGTTATTGCCGATCCACTCGAAGCTGATGTTGGAGTTAATGACCGTCGTGCCGTCCGCCAGCAGATAGGCCGCGCCGCGCAGCGCCGTATAGGTCCCGAGCGTCACGATGAAGGGCGGCAGCCCGGCAAAGGCCACCAGCGCGCCGTTGAACAGTCCCAGCACCATGCCGAGCATCAGCGCGGCCGGAATGGAGAGCATGGCAAATTCAGGGATAAGCGAGACCACCATCGCCGCTACCGCCGTGGTGCCCAGAATCGAGCCCACGGAGAGGTCAATCCCGCCGGTCAGGATGATGAAGGTCATTCCCGCCGCCAGCACGATGTTGATCGACGCCTGACGGGTGATGTTGAGCAGGTTGCTCTCGGTGAAGAAGTTCGGGGCGATAAAGCCAAATACCGCCACAATCAGGATAAGAATCGGCAGGATGCCGACCGTTTGCATCAGATCGCTCATCAGCATTTTTTTGGCGGAGGCTGATTTCGCCACCTGCTGCGGATGGGTTGGAGTTGTCATGATTGCACCGCCTGATGATGAGTGTCGTTCACGCCGGTTGCCAGCGTCATAATGTTTTCCTGAGAGATGTCGCGCCCGTGGAGTTCACCCGCAATACTGCCTTCCCGCATCACGTACACCCGGTCGCTCATGCCCACCACTTCCGGCAGTTCGCTGGAGATCATTAAAATCGCCACCCCTTTGCGCGCCATCTGGTTCATGATGCGGTAGATCTCGCTTTTCGCGCCGACGTCCACGCCGCGCGTGGGTTCGTCCAGAATCAGAATGCGTGGGCCAATCGCCACCCAGCGGGAGATGAGCAGCTTTTGCTGATTGCCGCCGGACAGCCCGCCCGCGCGCACCTGCGAATGGGGCACGCGGATGTTGAGCAGGGCGATGGCGTCATCGGAAATCGACTGGGCTTTTTTGCGGTTTAACATACCGAAGGTCGCGTCGCGCTCCAGCGTCGCCATGGTGATGTTCTCCTGCGCCGCCAGCTCCAGAAATAGCCCCTGCTCCTTGCGGTTCTCGGTGAGAAAACCGATGCCGTTTTCGATGGCCGCACGCGGAGAGTGGATCACCACCGGCTCGCCGTCGACCTCAATCATGCCGCCGGTGGCCTTACGCACGCCGAAGATAAGCTGCGCCAGCTCGGAGCGTCCGGCCCCGACCAGGCCCGCCAGCCCGACGATTTCACCGGAACGCACCTGCAGGCTGCACGGCTGTACTTTTTTACCGTCGGTGAGGTGGTGGACGTTGAGGCGCGGGCTGCCGAGAGGAATATCACGCTCCTTGTTGAACAGGTCGCTTAGCGGGCGGCCCACCATCATGCGCACCAGCTCGGAGGCATTTAGCTTGTCGCGCGTCAGGCTGCCGACGTACTGACCGTCGCGCAGAACGCTGACGCGGTCAGAGAGTTCATACACTTCCGCCATCCGGTGGCTGATATAGATGATTGCCATCCCTTCATCACGCAGGCGCAAAATCAGTTCAAACAGGCGATGCGTTTCCCGCGAGGAGAGGGCGGCGGTGGGTTCATCCATCACCAGAATGCGGCTGTTGCGGTGCAGCGCGCGGGCAATTTCCACCTGCTGCTGCTCGGCGATGGTCAGCTTCATCACCAAGTCGGTGGCGCTGAACTGTGCGCCGAGGCGGTCAATCACCGCCTGCGCCTGGGCAGCCATCTCTTTGCGCTGTACCATCCCACCGCGCGACAGCTCGCTGCCAAGAAAGATATTTTCGGCAACGGTCAGGTTGGGCGCGAGCTGCATCTCCTGATAAATCAAGGTAATGCCTGCGGCCAGCGCATCTTTCGGCCCTTTAATGTGAAACGGCTGGCCGTCGATCAGGATCTCGCCGCTGGTGGCGGTATAGGCTCCCGCGAGGATTTTCATCAGCGTGCTTTTCCCCGCGCCGTTTTCCCCCATCAGCGCGTGGATCTCTCCGGGAAAGACCGTCAAATCTACACCCTTGAGCGCGTGGAAACTGCCAAACGTTTTGGCAATGCTGCGCATCTCTAATACCGGGGTTCTGCTCATGGCGGATCTCCTGCGAATGCCGATATCTGCACTTCATCACAGGTGCGTAAATGCAAAATGTCAGAAGCTGTTCATATTTGTCATAGTTATGAATAGCTAATCGCCATCACATTTTCCTTTTCCCTCTCCCGGTGGGTGAGGGCGCCAAACCGCACAGGAGCCCAAACCCATGCCATCACGCCGTCCGCCCTTTTTCGCCAGCGCCCGAGGCCGCCTGCTGATTTTTAATCTGCTGGTGGTCGCCGTGACGCTGATGGTGAGCGGCGTGGCGGTGCTCGGCTTTCGTCACGCCAGCCAAATCCAGGAGCAGGTTCAGCAGCAAACGCTGGATGACATGACCGGCAGCATGAACCTGGCCCGCGATACCGCCAACGTGGCGACGGCGGCGGTGCGGCTTTCGCAGGTCGTCGGGGCGCTGGAGTACAAAGGCGAAGCCGAGCGCCTGAAGCAGACGCAAATGGCGCTGCGCCGCTCGCTGGAACAGCTTGCGGATGCGCCGCTGGCGCAGCAGGAGCCGGCACTGGTGGCGCGCATTATTCAACGAAGCAATGAGCTACAGCAGAGCGTGACGGAGATGCTTGAGCGCGGCCAGCGGCGCCATCTGGAGCGTAACGCGCTGCTGAGTTCGCTGTATCAAAGTCAGAGCTACCTGCGTCATCTTCAGGACATCAACCGCCGTTACGACAGCAACGTGCCGGATGCGCAGCAGCTGATGGAGATGGACCGGCTGATCGCCGCCGCCATCGACACGCCTTCGCCGCGCGCGACCGTTCAGCAGCTGGACGCCGTGGCCGCTGCGCTGCCCCGGAGTGCCGTACAGCCGGTCGTGAAGGGGGTTCTGCCTGATTTTAATGCCGAGTTAGGCAAGCTCGCCCCGCTGTCGAAGCAGCTGGAAGAGAGCGATCTGGCGATAAGCTGGTATATGTTCCACATCAAGGCGCTGGTGGCGATCCTCAACAGCGACATTAATCAGTACGTCGGGCAAGTGGCGCAGGCCTCCCGGCTTCGTACGGCCCAGAGCCATCACGAGCTGCAGTCCATCAGCGTGTTTATCAGCATCTTCGCCGTGCTGGCGCTGATCATTACCGGGTGCGCCTGCTGGTATATCTACCGCAATCTGGCCTCTAACCTGACGGCGATTTCCCGGGCGATGTCGCGTCTTGCTCACGGCGAACAGGATGTCTCCGTTCCCGCCCTCCAGCGGCGAGATGAGCTGGGCGAGCTGGCGCGCGCGTTTAACGTTTTTGCCCGCAATACCGCCTCGCTTGAGCACACCACGCGCCTGCTGAAAGAGAAAACCACGCAGATGGAGATCGACCGCGTTGAGCGTCAGGGGCTGGAAGAGGCGCTGCTGCACAGCCAGAAGATGAAGGCGGTCGGACAGCTGACCGGCGGGCTGGCGCATGATTTTAACAACCTGCTGGCGGTGATCATCGGCAGCCTTGAGCTCACCGACCCCGAATCAAAAGACGCGCCGCGCATTAGCCGGGCGCTGAAGGCGGCCGAGCGCGGCGCCTTACTGACGCAGCGCCTGCTGGCGTTTTCCCGCAAGCAATCCCTGACGCCGCATGCGGTAGAGATGCTGCCGCTGCTGGAGAACCTCCGGGAACTGCTGCGACACTCCCTGCCTGCCACCCTGACCCTGGAGATTGAAGCGCAAACCCCGGCGTGGCCCGCGTGGATTGACGTTAGCCAGCTGGAAAATGCCATCATCAACCTGGTAATGAACGCGCGCGATGCGATGGAAGGGCAAAGCGGGGTGATTAAAATCCGGACCTGGAATCAGCGCGTCACCCGCAGCGACGGGCGCAGGCAGGATATGGTGGCGCTGGAGGTGATTGACCGCGGCAGCGGCATGTCGCAGGAGGTGAAATCCCGGGTCTTTGAACCGTTCTTCACCACCAAGCAGACCGGAAGCGGGAGCGGGTTAGGCCTGTCGATGGTCTACGGCTTTGTCCGCCAGTCCGGTGGCCGCGTGGAAATTGAAAGCGCGCCGGGGCAGGGAACGACCGTCCGGCTTCACCTCCCGCGCTCGGTGCTGCCTGCTGCAGCAGACGATGAAGCGCTGTCAGCCACCGCCTCCGTCGATAGCGAGCGGCTGGTGCTGGTGCTGGAAGATGAGGCCGATGTTCGGCAAACCCTGTGCGAGCAGCTGCATCAACTCGGCTACCTGACGCTGGAAGCGGACAACGGCGAGCAGGCGCTGAATATGCTGGAGGCTTCACCGGATATTGGCATGTTTATCAGCGACCTGATGCTGCCCGGCAGCCTCAGCGGCGCCGAGGTGATTAACCATGTGCGCAGCCATTACCCGCTGCTTCCTGTACTGCTGATCAGCGGCCAGGATCTACGGCCCGCGCATAACCCGCAGCTGCCGGACGTTCAGCTACTGCGTAAGCCGTTTACGCGGGTGCAGCTGGCGCAGGCGCTGCGCAAGGTCATGGTAATTTGAGATTCCTCCGCTACCCCGGCTTCCCGCCGTTCATTATCGTAAGGCCAGTTCACCTGCGAGTCTGGCCTTATGAAACGTTACTCAACTGCTCTGTTATTCGGTCTGCTGTCACTCACCAGCCAACTGGCTCATGCCGATATTGTTGATGATGCTATTGGCAACATTCAGCAGGCGATCAACGATGCCTATAACCCCGGCAGCAGCCGCAGCAATGACGACGACGATCGTTACGATCGCAGCCGTCAAATCGACAGCCGACAGTACGACGATCGTCGTCGGCAGCTCGAAGACCGACGCCGCCGTCTGGACGAGCGCCAGCGACAGCTGGATGATGACAGACGTCGTCTGGAAGAGGATGAGCGCAGGTTAGAAGACGATTACGATCGAGGCTAAGTGCGGCCTGTTGCCCTCTCCCACGGGAGAGGGAGAAAACCTAATCCAGCACCAGCACCATCCCGTCATAGCCCGCTTCTATGCCCTGCGGCAGCGGGTTATCCATCATCCACACGTCAAACTGATGGCTGATGTGAGTCAGGATCACCTGCGGGCAACCAATCGCCTCGTTTAACGCAATCACGGTATTTAAGTCGCAATGGTTTCGCGGCGTTTCCTCGCGCGGTTCATGGCTGCAGTCGATAATTATTGCCTGCGGCTGGTTATTGAGCAGGAACTTCACCGTTTTTTCCGGCAGTCCGGCGGTGTCGGAGAGCCAGGCCACCCGGCTGTGGGCCGACTCCAGCAAATACCCGAAGGTCAGTTTCGAATGGTTGAGCGGCAGCGGCGTGACCCGTAAACCCTGAAGCTCAAACATCACAAACCGTTCGACCGTGTGGCTGAAATCCAGAATGCCGGGGTGTTTAAACAGGTCGTCGCATCCCGCTTCGTCCGGCGGACCGTAAACCGGAATCGTCGCCCCCACGCCCCAGCGCAGGGGGAACAGCCCCTGAACATGATCCATATGGTAATGGGTGAGCAAAAACTGCTGGAAGCTGCCCGCCGGCCAGTCGTCCATCAGGTGCGGAATACCCGCGTCCAGCAGGGTCACCGCATCGTTGAATTTCACCACCGCGCTGCACGGGCGACGGCGATAGTTATCCTGCAGGCGCGCCCGGCGACACGCCGCACAGTCGCAGCCAAAGACCGGCACCAGCTGGGCGCCACCCGTTCCCGTCAACGTGATGGTCAGACTCATAGCGCACCTCTACAGCGGTTTGGTGAATCGGAAATGGCTCTGCGTGTATCCTTCACGAACGTAAAAACGATGGGCGTCCACGCGCTTCACGCTGGTGGAAAGTTCGGTCAGCTCCGCGCCGGCCTGTCGCGCTACCTCTTCCGCCCAGGCCAGCAGCTGACTTCCGACCTTTAACCCACGCGCCTGCGGCATTACGACCAGCTCCTGGATCTCGCCGATCCAGCGCGCGTGGTGCAGGTGAAACTGCATGTGCAGACCGATCATGCCGATGACCTGTCCCTCTCTCTCCGCAAGCTGGTAGCGCATGTTGCGATCCTGCAGATTGGCAAGAAACCCGGCGTGGAACGCCTGATGATCGAACTCTGCCTGCTTCAGTTCGCAGATCAGGGCATAGACAATCTGCGCATCGTCGGCGGTGGCGGGGCGAAGCTGGCAGTCAGGCATGCTGTTTCTCCTTCTGGCGGATAAGCGATAAAAAGGTATCGACTGACTGTAGCAAACTTCCGTCGTTATTGAGGATGTGGCAGTCCGACGGGGCATAGCGGGCCGCACGCTCAAGCCGCTGATCGATCTCACGGGCTGATTCACGCCCCCGACTCTGCAACCGGCTGCGCAGAACGTCCGGCGAAACCTGCAGGCAGACCGGCAGCAGGGCCGCCTCATAGCGGGCGCGCGCTTGTGGCAGATGCGCGCGCGAGCCGTTAACCAGCACGTCGAAGCCCGCGTGCAGCCAGAGGTCGATTTCGATGCCCATGCCATAGTAAAAGCCGTTGGCGTGCCAGCTCAGCGCCAGCAGGTTTTGCCCGGCACGGATGAAAAATTCCTGCTCGCTCAGGGCGATATGGTTTTCACTCCCGGCATTGGCCGCGCGGGTAATATAGCGGTGCGCGACCAGCAGCTGCGGATGTTCCCGCTGCCGTAAGGCGGACAGCAGGCTGTCCTTACCGGAGCCGGAGGGCCCCATTAACCAGATGAGCCTTCCCATCAGAACACCCTTTTTCCCTGCCGCCAGACGTGGTCGATATGAACGTGTTCGCCCTTGCGGTGGGCAAGCACCAGATCCGCGCGTTTACCCTCGGCGATTTCCCCGCGATCCTGAAGATTAAGCGCCGAGGCCGGGTTTTTCGTCACCAGGCGAATCGCCTGCGGCAGCGTAAAGCTATTGCCCTCGTCGTCGGCCACCCGGAACGCCGCATCCAGCAGGCTGGCGGGGTAGTAGTCGGATGAGAGGATATCCAGCAGACCAAGGGAGGCAAGCCTGCTTGCCGCGACGTTGCCGGAGTGCGATCCGCCGCGCACGATGTTTGGTGCGCCCATCAGCACGTTCATGCCGTGCCTGCGGGAGGCTTCAGCTGCTTCAAACGTGGTGGGAAATTCGGCGATCACGCTGCCAAGCTGGTGGGATTCGCGCACGTGATCGCGCGTGGCGTCGTCATGACTGGCCAGGACGATGTTGCGGTCCCGACACATTGCGGCAATCCTGAGACGGTTCGGCTGCGACCACTGCGCGGCAAGCGCCAGCTGTTCTTCTTCATAACGGGCCATCTCCGCATCGCTGAGAGAATATTTGCCCTGATAGTATTCGCGATACTTTTCAATGTTAGCGAACTGGCGCTGCCCCGGCGAGTGGTCCATCAGGGAGACCAGCGAGACCGGCTCGCGTCCGACCAGCTTTTCAAACAGCGGCAGGGTGGTGTGGTGCGGCAGCTCGCAGCGCAGGTGCAGACGGTGCTCGGCACGGTTGAGGCCGCGTTTTTGCGTCTCCTCCACGGCGTTGATCATCTTCTCCAGATTCTCCAGGCGATCGCCACCGTCGCGCACGTCGCCAATCGCCACCGCGTCCAGCACGGTGGTGATGCCGCTGGCGACCATCAGCGCGTCGTGGCTGCTCATCGCCGAATGGGCGGGCCAGTCGACCTTCGGGCGCGGGGTGAAGAATTTGTCCAGATTGTCGGTGTGCAGCTCAATCAGCCCCGGCAGCAGCCAGCCGCCTTCACCGTCCATTGCTTCAGGGGTACGGCTCTGGGTTTCGGCAAAGGCGCGAATAACGCCTTCATGGACTTCAACCGAGCCATCAACGACTTCATTTTCCAGCACAAGCCTGACGTTATTGATAATCATGCGTGGACCCCCATCGGGTGTAGTCTGTCCGCCACGCGGCTGCGTACGGCGTCGTCGTGGAAGATCCCGACGATCGCCGCGCCGCGCGCTTTGGCCTGTTCGATCAGCTCCACCACGGCCGCGCTATTTTTGTTGTCGAGCGAGGCGGTGGGTTCATCCAGAAGTAAAATCGGGTAGTCGACGATAAACCCGCGGGCGATATTGACGCGCTGCTGCTCGCCGCCGGAAAAGGTCGATGGGGCGAGGTGCCACAGGCGCTCCGGCACGTTGAGGTGCGTCAGCAGGCAGGCGGCTTTGGCGGCGCAGGCTTCACGCGGCACGCCGAGATCCAGCAGCGGCTGCATCACCACGTCCAGGGCGGAGATCCGCGGGATCACCCGCAGAAACTGGCTGACCCAGCCGATCGTCGTGCGGCGCACTTCCAGCACCTTACGCGCGGGGGCCTGCACCAGATCGACCCACTCATCGTTGTGGCGAATGTGAATGTGGCCTTCATCCGGCAGATAGTTGGCGTACAGGGAGCGCAGCAGGGTGGATTTTCCGCTGCCGGAATGGCCGTGCAGCACCACGCATTCGCCGCGATTAACCTCCAGAGAGGCGTTTTGCAGTACCGGCAGGCGCACGCCGTTTTGCTGGTGGAGCACAAAGGTCTTACTTACGTTTTGTACGTGGATCATGTTGGCCTCTTAGTTCTGCAACACGGACGACACCAGAAGCTGGGTGTACGGATGGTGAGGATCGTCGAGCACCCGGTCGGTTAACCCACTTTCCACCACCTGGCCCTGCTTCATCACCAGCAGACGGTCCGCCAGCAGGCGCGCGACGCCCAGATCGTGGGTGACAATCACCACCGCGAGGTTCAGTTCCACCACCAGGCCGCGCAGCAGGTCGAGCAGGCGCGCCTGCACCGAGACGTCCAGCCCGCCGGTGGGTTCATCCATAAACACCAGCTTCGGATGGGTGACCAGGTTGCGCGCAATCTGCAGGCGCTGCTGCATCCCGCCGGAGAAGGTGGTGGGCAGGTCGTCGATGCGCGAGGCGGGGATTTCAACTTCCTCCAGCCAGTGCTGGGCGGTAGCGCGGATGTTGCCGTAGTGGCGCGCGCCGGTGGCCATCAGGCGTTCGCCGATATTGCCCCCGGCGGAGACCTGACGGCGCAGGCCGTCCATCGGGTGCTGATGCACCACGCCCCACTCGGTGCGCAGCAGGCGGCGGCGTTCGGCCTCGCTCATGCCGTACAGCGAGGCGCCCTCATACAGAATGTCGCCGTTCTGCGGCGTCAGGCGCGCGGAGATGGACTTCAGCAGGGTGGTTTTGCCGGAGCCGGACTCGCCGACGATCCCCAGCACTTCGCCCGGCCACAGCTCGAACGACACGTCGCTAAAGCCTTTGCCCGGCGCATACAGGTGAGTCAGGTGATTAACCGAAAGCAGCGGTTTCATTGGCTTTTCGCCTCGCTCTGTTGGCGGCAGTAATCGGTGTCGGAGCAGACAAACATCCGTTTGCCCGTGTCGTCCAGCACCACTTCGTCCAGATAGCTGTGTCTTGAGCCGCAGATAGCGCACGGCTCGTCCCACTCCTGCACCGTAAACGGGTGATCGTCGAAATCCAGGCTTTCCACGCGGGTGTAAGGCGGGACGGCGTAGATGCGTTTTTCGCGCCCGGCGCCGAACAGCTGCAGGGCGGGCATCATGTCCATCTTCGGGTTATCGAATTTCGGAATTGGCGACGGGTCCATCACGTAGCGCCCGTTCACCTTCACCGGATAGGCGTAGGTGGTGGCGATATGGCCAAAGCGGGCGATGTCTTCATAGAGTTTGACCTGCATGACGCCGTACTCTTCCAGCGCGTGCATGGTGCGGGTTTCCGTTTCGCGCGGCTCGATAAAGCGCAGCGGCTCAGGGATCGGTACCTGGAAAATCAAAATCTGATCTTCAGTGAGCGGGGTTTCGGGGATGCGGTGTCGGGTCTGGATCAGCGTGGCGTCTTCGGTTTTTTCGGTGGTATTGACGCCGGTGACGCGCTGGAAGAAGCTGCGGATCGACACGGCGTTGGTGGTGTCGTCGGCGCCCTGATCGATGACCTTCAGCACGTCCGCCTCGCCGATCACGCTGGCGGTGATCTGTATACCGCCCGTGCCCCAGCCGTAGGGCATTGGCATTTCGCGGCCGCCGAACGGCACCTGATAGCCCGGGATCGCCACCGCTTTGAGGATGGCGCGGCGGATCATGCGTTTGGTTTGCTCATCCAGATAGGCAAAGTTGTAGCCGCTTAAGTTAGCCATTGGCGCGCTCCCGTTGCAGGCGTTTCAGTAGTTCCAGTTCGGCCTGGAAATCGACGTAGTGCGGCAGCTTGAGGTGCGAGACGAAGCCAGCGGCCTCAACGTTATCCGCGTGGGCCAGCACGAACTCCTCGTCCTGCGCCGGGCCTGCAATGTGCTCGCCGTAGTCCGGTGCCTGCAGGGCACGGTCAACCAGCGCCATGGCCATGGCCTTGCGCTCGCCCATGCCGAACACCAGCCCGTAGCCGCGGGTAAAGTGCGGGTCTTCATCTTCCGGAGCGACGAAACCGTTGACCATTTCACACTCGGTCATCAGCATTTCGCCGACGTTCACCGCAAAACCCAACTCTTCCGGTACGATCTCAACGTCGATGTAGCCGCTGCGAATTTCGGCGGCAAACGGGTGGTTGCGCCCGTAGCCGCGCTGGGTGGAGTAGGCCAGCGCCAGCAGATAGCCTTCGTCGCCGCGCATCAGCTGCTGCAGGCGGGACGAGCGCGAGCAGGGGTAAACCGGCGGCGTGCGGGTGATGTCATCCGGCTGCGCGCCAGAATCTTCTTCCGCCTTCGCCAGGCCCTGTTTTGCCAGCAGGCTGAAGACGTGCGGAGACGGTTCCTGTTCGGCGTCGGAAGTGCTGAGCTGCGGCGCTTCGCCGCTCGCCAGCAGGGTAAAATCCAGCAGGCGGTGGGTGTAGTCACAGGTGGGGCCAAGCAGCTGGCCGCCGGGGATGTCTTTATAAACCGCTGAAATGCGGCGTTCCAGGCGCATCTGTGAAGTATTCACCGGCTCGCTGACCGCCAGTCTGGCAAGCGTGGTGCGGTAGGCGCGCAGCAGAAAGATGGCTTCGACGCTGTCGCCGCTGGCCTGCTTCAGGGCCAGCGCCGCCAGCTCGCGGTCGGCGATGCCGCCCTCGGTCATCACGCGGTCAACGGCGAGGTTTAACTGCTGTTCAATCTGGGCGACGCTCAGCTCGGGATGCCGTTCATCGCCCCGTCGTCTGTGCGCCTGTAGCGCATGGGCGGCGGCGATGGCCTTCTCGCCCCCTTTGACGGCAACGTACATCAGCACACCTCCACGTGGGTGGTCCGCGGGATTGCCAGCAGGCGCTCGCCGCAGGTCAGGATCAGGTCAATGCCCAGCGGGAACGGGTGCGGGCGCTCGGTCAGCTCATGAATGATGCACTCCGGCAGCTGCGGCGCGACCATGCGTTCTTCGGCGATGCCTGCGCCCGTCAGGCGCAGCATGCGGCCGCCGCTCAGGCTGGAAACCTGCAGGATCAGCGTGGCGCTGGTCTCCGGGGCGACGGCGCTGCCTTCACTCAGGGCGTTAAGCTGTTCATGGCTGATTTGCTCATCGGCCACGGCAAAGATTGCCTGCCGGGGCTGATCGACCAGCGGGGCGCTGGTGTGAAAGCGCAGGTTCTGGCTGGCGATGTCGTTGGATAATGCGCCTGAAAGCCAAACAGGCGTGTCGTTGTCGGCAAGCGTCAGCAGCACGCTGGTGGTCGCCAGGTTCAGCGGCAGCCAGCCCTGTGAAAGCTGGTGCAGCGAGACGATCGCGCCCGGCTCGCTCATGGCCTTCAGCAGGCGACGAAAACTGTGTTGGGCATCCTGGACGGCCAGGGTAAATGCAGGTTGAAGCGTCATGCGTTGTCTCCGCGAACGAGCGTAAAGAAGTCGACCCGGCTGGTGTTCACTTCGGCCTGACGTGCGGCAATGCGCGCGGCGCGGTCGGCTTCCAGCGGGGCAATAAGGGTTTCCATTAACGTCTGGAAATGCGGCTGTTCCTGTAAAAGCGCGTCGATCACCGCGCAGCGCTCGGCGTGGGCTTTGTCGCGCCCCAGCACGTAGCTGTAGCCCAGCGTGCCGCTGTTCAGACGGATTGCTGCGCGGGTGAGGGTGGCGTCTCCGGCGAAGAAGCGCTCGCCGGTGCCGCCCATGCGCGCCTGGATTTGTACCAGGCCAATCTCCGGTGCGCGGAGGGTGTCGTAATCAGGTGCCAGGCTAAGGGCGCTCATGCGGGCAGAGAGCGCAGCAGGCTGGCTGTGGGCCAGCACGCGCATCCAGCGCTGTCGGGTGGCGATGTCGAAGTGCATTCAGTGCTCCATGGTGAATTCGATCATGTCGGCGCGGGTCAGGCTGACGGAGTATTCCGTCGCGTTGATTTCGCCGTCACGGTGGTTAAGAGTGCGGACGCAGAGCAGCGGGGCCATGTTGGGGATTTCCAGTACCTTGCTCTCTTTCGCCTGCGCGCGGCGGGCGCTGATGCGCGTCTGGGTTCGCTTGAGCGCAATGCCTGCCGCATCCTGAAGAAAATCATGCAGCGAGCCGCTGGAGAAATGCTGGAGCACGGGCCAGAGGGCGAGGTCCGCAAAGTAGTGATCTATCTGGCATACCGCCACGCCGTTAACGCGACGTAGGGTGCGCAGGTGAATGACGTCGTCGCCTTCCTGAATACCCAGCGCGTCCGCCACGTGGCTGGAGGCCGGACGCAATACCGAGAGCAGCTTTTCGCTGGTCGGGTGGCTGCCCTGATCCAGCAGGTTCTGGCTAAAGCGCGCCTGGGCGTTCAGCGGATAGTCGAACGGGCGCATCAGCACCAGCACGCCCACGCCCTGACGGCGCTGGACCCAGCCGCGCTCGACCAGCTGGTCAATGGCGCGACGCAGGGTGTGGCGGTTCACTTCATAGCGGTCGGCAAGCTGCTGCTCGGCGGGCAGGTAGTCCCCGCAGCGGTAGTGCGTGCGCAGCTCCACTTCGAGCTTTGCCGCAATCTCTTGCCAGCGGGTGGGGTAACTGGTCGGATGTCTGGATAAGTGCATACAAAACAAAGCCTCGCTTCTCAGATGAAGTGCTTACGCAAACGTTGAGAGAGGAAATCCAGCAGGCTGACGGTGACGATGATGAGCACCATCAGGGCGCAGGTTTGCTGAAACTGGAAACCGCGAATCGCTTCCCACAGGGTGACGCCAATCCCGCCTGCGCCCACCATGCCGACCACCGTCGCGGAGCGGACGTTGGACTCGAATCGGTACAGCGAATAGGAGATCAGCAGCGGCATCACCTGCGGCAGGACGCCGTACAGGATCTCTTCGATTTTGTTGGCGCCCGTGGCGCGAATACCTTCCACCGGGCCGGGCTCGATGGCTTCGACCGCTTCGGAGAGCAGCTTGGAGAGCACGCCGGTGGTGTGGATGAACAGTGCCATCACGCCGGCGAACGGACCCAGGCCGACGGCGACCACGAACAGCATCGCAAAGACCATTTCATTGATGGCGCGACAGGCGTCCATCAGGCGACGCATCGGCTGGTATACCCACCACGGCACGATGTTTTCGGCGCTCATCAGGCCAAACGGAATGGAGAGAACGACGGCAAGGGCGGTGCCCCAGACGGCAATTTGCAGGGTGACCGCCATTTCGCTGAGATAGTCCTGCCACTGGCTGAAGTCCGGCGGGAAGAAGTCGGCGGCGAAGGTCGCCATGTTGCCCGCGTCTTTGAAGAGCAGCAGCGGATCCATTTCCGCGCCCTTCCAGGAGATAACCAGCACCGCCAGCAGGACGGCCCAGCTTATCAGCGAGAACCAGCTGCGCTTAGGCGGCGGGAGGGTGATGGTTTGCATGTTGGCTCCTTTGGGTTTAGTCCCCTCTCCCACAGGGAGAGGGAGAAAGGCACTACTGCACCGCTTTATTCACGCTCGTCATCGCGCCGAGCGCGGCGGTCAGGCGGTCGAGGTCTTCCAGCTGGGCCTCAATTGCGGCCACTTTGCTGGTCTTCTCGTCGTCCTTCAGCCCTTTGTTGTCCTTCACGCCCTGCATCTCTTTAAACAGCGCCAGCTGGCGAATCGGGACCAGCTGCAGATCGCTTGACGGGCGGAACGGTGCCCAGCCCAGACGCGCCAGGACCGCTTTCTCTTCCGGCGTTTTGCCATAGGTCATGAAGAAGTCGTAAACCCTGTCCTTGGTGCTCTCGGAGAGGTTTTTACGCCAGACGATCGGGTCGCCCGGAATCAGCGGCGATTTCCAGATAACCTTGATCTCTTTCAGCTTGTCCGGCGCGGAAGTTTTCAGCTTGTCGAGGTTCTCTGTGTTGTTGGTGGCAACGTCCACCTGCTTGTTGGCCACGGCCAGGGCGTTGGTTTCGTGGCTGGCGTTCACCGTGCGTTTGAAGTCGCTGGCGGAGGCGTTGTTTTTGGCGAAGACGTAGTAGCCTGGGACAAGGTAACCGGAGGTGGAGTTCGGGTCGCCGTTGCCGAAGGTCAGCTCTTTGCGTTTGGCGAGCATGTCATTGAGGTTGTTGATCGGGCTGTCTTTGTTGACGATCAGCACGCTCCAGTAGCCCGGGGAGCCATCTGCCGCGACGGTCTGGGCAAAGACCTGGCCGTTCGCGCGGTCCACCGCTTCCATGGCGGAGAGGTTGCCGTACCAGGCGATGTCCACTTTATTAAAGCGCATCCCCTGGATGATGCCCGCGTAGTCCGGGGCGAAGAAGGCGTTCACTTTGATCCCCAGTTTGGTTTCCATATCTTTCAGGAACGGTTCCCACTGAGGCTTCAGGTTTTGCTGTGATTCCGTCGAAATAATGCCGAAGTTCAGCGCTTTTTCATGCTCTTGTGCATACGCCGGGCTTAACAGGGTGCTGAGGCTGAACATGCTGGTAAAGGCCAGCGCGGCAACGGCTTTGTAGCTCATGTACTTTCCTCGGATCGGGTTTAATTAAGCAGCCTGCGCGTTCTCTTCGACGCGGTTAATGCTGCGGTAGAGATGGTCAAAACGTTCGTTATCAAACTGATGGCTCGCGCCATCAAAGAACACATGTCCCTGACGCAGGGCGACAATGCGTTCGCAGTAGCGCAGGGCGTAATCCACCTGATGCAGCGTGACCACCACGGTGATGCCGTCGTTCTGGTTAATGTCGCGCAGGGTTTCCATCACGATGCGGGCGGACTCCGGGTCCAGCGAGGCGATGGGTTCGTCAGCGAGAATAATTTGCGCTTTCTGCATCAGCGCACGCGCAATCGCCACGCGCTGCTGTTGTCCACCGGACAGGGTGGAGACGCGCTGGTGGGCAAAATGCGCCATGCCGACGCGGGTCAGCGCCTGCAAGGCTTCCTGCTTCTGCGAAGGGGAGAACCAGCGCAGACAGGTGCGCCAGAACGGGGTGCTGCCGAGCGCGCCAATCAGCACGTTCTCCAGCACCGTCAGGCGGTTCACCAGGTTGAACTGCTGGAAGATGTAGCCCGTCTGGGCGCGGCTCTTGCGGATATCGCTGGCGAGACGCCCCGCGCGTTGCACGGTATTGCCCAGCAGCTCGACGTGGCTTTCCGGCGTTTTATCGCAGGTGATAAGGCCGCTTAAATGACGCAGAAGGGTGGATTTACCTGAACCGGATGGCCCCAGCAGCGCCACCATTTCGCCCTGCTGGACGGTCAGATCAACGGCATGCAGAGCCTTGTTATGATTGAAGGTCTTGCTCAGTTTCTCGACGCGGATGACGGTTTGCATGTGCTGGGCCTCACGATAAATGTGGCCTCATGCTGGCGCATCAATGTGACATTTGGGTTAAGTCTGGGTTGCGGGAGTTTGAAGAGTTGAGCGGAATTTGATGACAGGCGGAGGCAGACCGCCCTCCGCCCGAAAATTAGTGCTGTTGCTTAACGACGTTAATCATCCACGGCACGCCGTATTTATCGGTGACTTTACCGAAACCGTGTGCCCAGAAGGTTTCCTGCCAGGCCATGTCGATATTCCCGCCCGCGGCGAGGTTGTCGAACCAGCGTTTGCCTTCATGGACGTCCTGGGTGTCGAGAACCAGGGTGAAGCCTGCGTACTGCGCGTTGCTGCCCGGCGGCATCCCGTCGCTCATCATGATATCGCTGCCCGCAATGCGGACGTTGGAGTGCGCGATAGCCGAATCCGGAAATTGCATACCGGACGGACAGCCTTCTTCGCTGTTATCGCTTTTTGGCATTTCGCCGAAGGTGATTTTATAGAGAAGCTCTGCGCCGACGGCTTGCTGGTAGAAAGAAGTGGCTTCTGCACAGTTGCCGGCGAAGGAGATGTAGGGACTTAACGGCATAATCTTTACCTCACGTAAGAAAAGCCCGTTAAGTGTAGTTCCCGAAAGCCCGGTAAGCGAAGCGCCACCGGGCGGGTAAATCAGTTCTTTTTCACGAACTCTGATTTCAGCTTCATCGGACCGAAGCCGTCAATTTTGCAGTCGATATTATGATCGCCTTCAACCAGACGGATATTCTTCACTTTGGTGCCGATCTTCAGCATGGAAGAACTGCCTTTCACTTTCAGATCTTTAATCACGGTTACGCTGTCGCCGTCCGCCAGCAGATTGCCATTTGCATCTTTTACGACAAGTGCATCAGCATCGTGTGATGGTTCGGCATCATTCCATTCGTGAGCGCATTCCGGGCAGATGAACATGCCATTATCTTCATAGGTGTATTCAGAATTGCATTTTGGGCAGTGTGGGAGTGACATATCGGTATCCTCAAAAAGTGTAAACACGCTGGAAAGTGCCAGCTAAATAACGGCAGCGTGCCGAAAAAGGCGGCAAGTATAGCGCAAATCCACACGTTTGTCGGTGACATTGTGAATTAAAAAAATGCAAAAAGCGTATCGGGAGTGACACTTCCTGTCAGTCAGTTAAGCGAAGCTTACCTCATTAACACGGTGGGAAGAAATGACGCTAAATATATCGAATATTTTATTGCAGCAAATTGCTACGCTCCTTCATTTCGGATAAGGTGAAGCGACACATTGTTATTTATCTCCTGACTTCGCTGCCATCCATATCTTCTGGCAGGGGCGTATTACCTCTCTTTTTAGGTGGGTAAATAATGATGATATATCCTGAAGTTTCTTAAAATTGGGCTACGCTTTTTTCCTTTGGCCGTCAGGCCAGAAGGGGAGCTATACACGCCATGCAAGGATAGCGAAATATTTCTGATTATCATCAATCAGTTATATTTCGGCGAACATGTTTTCCACACGTGATCATATAAGCCTGAACAACATAATTAATACCAGTGGCTTAATAAAAGTAATAAATTTGCGTTAAGGAAAGGCTTTTATCATGCACACACAGACCATTTTTGAATTAAGCCAGGAAGCTGAGCGTTTGCTACAGCTCGCCCTGCAAAACCTCGATACCTTGAAATCAATGCCGACTGCGATGCTGGAGAGCACCGCGGCTGCTATTACGGGTGAAAAGAACAACGTTTTACCTTTGCATTTTAGTGCGCGTGGTGTCGAAGCGCAGCAGGCGATGCTGAATAATGAATTACGAAAAATAACCCGGCTGGAAATGGTCCTGGCTATTGTGGGCACCATGAAAGCGGGGAAATCGACTACCATTAATGCGATTGTGGGGACTGAAGTGTTGCCGAACCGCAATCGTCCGATGACGGCGCTTCCTACCCTAATTCGCCACACGCCGGGCCAGAAGGAGCCGGTGCTGCATTTCTCACATGCCTCGCCAATTGATGAATTGATTCAACTGCTCCAGAAAAAGCTATGCGATTACGATCGCGGGAAGCTGGCCCAGCATCTGGAAATTGATAAAGACATGAATACGCTGCTGGAGCGCATTGAAAAAGGAGAAGCTTTTGAGAAGCATCACCTGGGCGCGCAGCCGATATTTCATTGTCTGAAAAGCCTCAACGATCTGGTGAGACTATCCCAGGCGTTAGGCGTGGCGTTTCCATTCTCTGAATATGCGGCTATCGAACACATTCCGGTCATTGAAGTGGAGTTCGTGCATCTTGCGGGTCTGGATGCTCACCTCGGGCAGCTGACGCTGCTCGATACGCCCGGGCCGAATGAGGCGGGACAGCCGCATCTGCAAAAAATGCTCAGCGAGCAGTTGTCCCGCGCGTCGGCGGTGCTGGCCGTGATGGATTATACCCAGCTTAAATCCATTTCTGATGAAGAAGTCCGGCAGGCCATTTCCGCGGCGGGAAAATCCGTGCCTCTATATGCGCTGGTTAATAAATTCGATCAGAAAGATCGCAATAGCGATGATGAAGAGCAGATCCGGGCGATGATCTCCGGCACCTTAATGAAAGGCAATATTTCGCCTGGCCAGATCTACCCCGTTTCGTCCATGTGGGCCTATCTGGCGAACCGCGCTCGCTACGAGATGAGTACCCACGGACAACTGCCGGATCATCAGGAGCAACCCTGGGTGCAGGATTTTGCCGAAGCGGCGCTTGGGCGGCGCTGGCGTACGGCGGACCTGGACGATATCGACCATATTCGTCATGCTGCCGATTTGCTCTGGGAAGATTCGCTTTTCGAACAACCGATACGCAAGCTGATCTACGCCGCCTATGCCAATGCCTCGCTTTACGCGCTGCGTTCGGCCTCGCATAAGCTGCTCAACTACGCACAAAATGCCCGGGAGTACCTCGACTTCCGCTATCAGGGGCTGACGGTTGCCTTTGAGGCGCTGGAACTGAATATCGCACGTCTGGAAGAGGACATGGCGCTTCTCCAGACGCGTCAGAGCGTGGTGAGCGATGAGGTGAAACATGAAGTTGAGGAGGCGCTAAACGCCACTGCGGACTTTATGGGAGCGCAAAAAACCGCGCTTAACCAGGCGATTGGCGAGGTGTTCAGCGCCCAGCATATTCTTGATTTGGCTGGCATCGATCGGCAGACCCCTCACGGTGAGGAGCCGCACGAGCTGAAGCAGCTGGTTCTGGACGATGAAGGGCAGGCGCAGATCGCGCTGAGTAAAATCCGCTCCTCCTGCGAACGGGTGATGCTGGATGCACAGACGAGAATCTGCCGGGAGCTGGCGTTACGCTTCGACCAGCTTGAATCTACGCTGGCGCGTTCCCTGAACGAAGCCATGCGCCCCATCGAAACGCGTATTAAAGAGCATCTGAGCCATGCGGGTTTTCGGGCGCGAATCAGTTTCCCGGCGTTTCAGGCTCACCAGCTTAACTTCAACACGCGAGCGCTGTTTAATGATGCGATAGCGCAGGATGACAGCCAGGCAGGCCCCTCATCAGGCGGGAGCAGCATGCGAGAAACGGTCGCTCGCTGGCTCAATAGCCCGGGCTGGGGCTGGGATGAGTATGTGGAAACGCGCACGCGATATGTTATCGATATTGCGCAGCTACATGACAAATTTAAGCAACATATTGAGCTGTTTTGTGAACAAATACGTAAAGCTTTGTCCGCGCAGGTCGATGTCTCTGTTACGGCAGGAATGGCGACGTTTTTTGCAGATTTCGTTGTGCCTGACCGGGTTACAGGAAAGCTTGCGTGATAGCCTCGCAGTGCGTCAACAGAATGAGCATTCAACCCGAGCGCTCTGCCAGCTGTTGAAGCAAAGCATTACGACTGCGACGTGGATACAGGAAGATACCCGACTGTTACGCGATGATATTCAAACTCTATTCGCGGCAGAGCAACCATGACAACACCACTACTGGACGGCCCCGGGCGAACGCTGGAGTGTATAAATCCAAAATTTATGGTCGATCTGGTGCAGGGCGTGGACGCGGCGCGTCATCCTCACCTGGGACCACAACAGCTTCAGTTTCGTGAGCGTTTGACTCAGGAAATCATGACGCATACCCGGCTACGCCCCTGGGCGATGGCGGGTATGCTCAATGAAAATGCAGCGCTGCGCCTGGGGCTGGCGGAAAAACTGGCCGGCATGCTTGACCCGGGTCATCTCGCGCTGACGCTGATGGCAGAGAAGCTGATTGCTTTGCGCCAGCAGACGCACCCGCGCGCCCAGCAGTCCCCCGGCCTGATGCAGCAGTACGCTGAACTCGCTTCTCATTTTACCCAACGCGCCGCCTATAAAGAGAAGGCGCTAACCCAGCGCGGGCTGACGGTGCAGGCGGGTGAGCATAGCGAGCAGATTTTTACCCGCTGGCGGGCCGGGCATTATGATGGCTGGTCGCTGGCCGGGCGCTGTTTTATCGTCCTGGAAGAGCTGCGCTGGGGGGCATTTGGTGACGCATGCCGCCTCGCGAATGAAGATGTGGCGGCAATGCTTAAGGATAACCTGCGCAGCATGGCGGCTAACTATCTGGCACAGGGCATCAACGCGTCCCCCACGACCCGCCATTTCTATCACCAGTGGCTGACAACGCCGGCCTCTCCGGGTTTAATCGATCATAAAGACATGCTGGGCTGGCTGGGGGACTGGTGTCAGGCGGATCAACATCCGGTGAGCTGGTCAGTGACGCAAAACTGGCAGACCGTCGCGCTGGGCATGCCGAGGCTTTGTTCGGCAAAACGGCTGGTGGACGCGATGGTGGAAGAGATTTTTGGGTAAATCCCTCACCCTCTCCCCGTTGGGAGAGGGAATGGTGCGGTGTGTTAATGATTCATTTCTATCGGCTTCGGTTCTGGCAGGGTCTCTTGCATATTCCCGTAGCGTTTCGCATACAGCGCCGTGATGATGGGGACCAGAATCGCGGTGACGATCACGCTCGCGGCAACCAGCGCCGTCGCTGAAGCGGCGACCGGTTCGAAGGCCGGGTTAATTTGGGCAATAATCACCGGGTTTGCAACAGCAGCACCGGCGGCTGAAGAGGCGGCGACGCCGGCCGTGCCGTTTCCTCCTCCGATTACGCGATCGGCAATAATCAGCGGAATACCGGTGATGACGATCACGGCGATACCCAGCACAATACCCAGCAGGCCGGTATCGAGAATGACCTTCAGGTTGATGGTGTTCCCCAGCGCGAAACCGAAGAACGGGATCAGCACCGGCGTGGCTTTGCTGAAGAAATCACGCAGATCGCGGTCGAGATTGCCAAGGGCGAAACCGACCAGGAAGGGCAGGATCGCGCCGACAAAGTGGTGCGGTTCAAACGAGGCCAGGCCAGCAGACCCCAGGATCAGCATCGTCATAAGCGGGCCGGACTCCAGTGACATCAACACAAATGCGCCGGACTCTTCTTTCGTCCCGTACTGGTTCATCAGGCTGGCGTACAATCCGCCGTTGGTCATATCCATCGCGGAGACAATCGCCAGGACCGATAAACCCGCGAAGAACCCGGTCTGAATTCCATTCTCCGGAATGAACGTCGCGCATATCATTGCCACCGCCCAGGCTACCGATATTTTGGTTATCACCAGCGTGCCGGATTTCCGTAATACTGTCCCCGTTGCCCGCAAATTAATGGATGCGCCGATACAAAAAAACCAGACGGCAAGAATGGGAACCGTGCCTGTTATCATGCCTTTTGTGAAACCGCCAAAATAAGCTCCGGTATTGGGAGCAAGGGTATTCAGGATCGCGCCCAGTACCAGCGGAACCAGCATCATACCGCCGGGTATACGTTCTATCGTGGCTTTAATCTTCATAGACAAACCTCACATCGGATCCCGCAGTACGGGGGATAGGCGTTAAAAATTAGTCAATAAATTCAATTGATTGCTCGTATTGCTTGTGGTGTTTTTTCGAAAGCCCTGCAACAAAATTAAATGCGTGCTCTCAATTAACCTTTTCCTGGAACACGTAAAACGCTGAATTCGGATTTATGATGCGATCATTGGAATATTGATTCAATGAAAATAAAACATCGTTTTAGTTATCTTTATCACATATTCAATGTAAAACCTGAGGCCGGTTCCCGTTGATGAAAATTTATGTAAATCTGATGTGAATTAACGTGGTTTGTTTTTCTGTTACGAAAGAAATAATGACGTGCGGGAGGATGTTCTTCAGGTGGGGTAAGGAAGTACTTATTGGCACTCCCTGACAAAAATTTGCCTGAGTTGACGAGACGCGAAAATATGTGTGAAGTTGATCACAAATATAAACGCTGGTAGGGTAAAAAGGTCATTAACTGCCCAGGCAGGCGTCAACAGGTTCGGTTGTATCGACGTAAAACGTCAATGTAAGTAAACCTGCTACGCTTGAATAAGGCGATTCGCATGGAGCGGATCCCATGATTCACAGAACGCTAACTGAACTGTGAAACAGACAGGGCCGAGTCAACGAGGATAGCTATGCTGAGAAGGAAAAAGATTAAACCCATCACGCTTCGCGACGTCACCATTATTGATGACGCAAAGCTGCGTAAAGCCATTACCGCAGCCTCGCTCGGTAATGCGATGGAATGGTTCGATTTTGGTGTCTACGGCTTTGTGGCCTATGCGTTAGGTAAAGTGTTTTTCCCCGGGGCCGATCCCAGCCTGCAGATGATTGCCGCACTGGGTACGTTCTCCGTTCCCTTCCTGATTCGCCCGCTGGGCGGTCTGTTCTTCGGTATGCTCGGCGATAAATATGGTCGTCAGAAGATCCTGGCAATCACCATCGTCATCATGTCGATCAGTACATTCTGTATCGGCCTTATACCGTCTTACGCCACCATCGGCATTTGGGCACCCATTCTCCTGCTGATTTGTAAGATGGCGCAGGGCTTCTCCGTAGGCGGTGAATATACCGGTGCCTCGATCTTCGTTGCCGAGTATTCCCCGGACCGTAAGCGCGGATTTATGGGGAGCTGGCTGGACTTCGGCTCGATTGCCGGGTTTGTTATGGGCGCGGGCGTAGTCGTACTGATTTCAACCGTGGTAGGTGAAGATAACTTCCTCGACTGGGGCTGGCGTATCCCGTTCTTCCTGGCATTGCCGCTGGGGATAATTGGTCTTTACCTGCGTCATGCGCTGGAAGAGACGCCTGCTTTCCAGCAGCACGTCGATAAACTGGAACAGGGTGACCGCGAAGGGCTGCAGGATGGTCCGAAGGTGTCGTTCAAAGAGATTGCCACTAAGCACTGGCGCAGCCTGCTGACCTGTATTGGTCTGGTGATTTCGACCAACGTGACCTACTACATGCTGTTGACCTACATGCCGAGCTACCTGTCGCATAACCTGCACTACTCGGAAGATCACGGTGTGCTGATTATTATCGCCATCATGGTGGGTATGCTGTTTGTGCAGCCGATTATGGGCCTGTTGAGTGACCGTTTTGGTCGTCGACCGTTCATTATCCTGGGAAGCGTTGCGCTGTTTGCTCTGGCAATTCCGGCATTCATTCTGATTAACAGTGATGTGCTGGGGCTGATTTTTGCCGGTCTGCTGATGCTGGCGGTGATCCTTAACTGCTTTATCGGGGTGATGGCCTCTACGCTGCCCGCGATGTTCCCGACGCATATTCGCTACAGCGCGCTGGCCGCGGCCTTTAACATCTCGGTGCTGATTGCCGGTCTGACCCCGACGCTTGCCGCCTCGCTGGTCGAGAGCACGCAGAACCTGATGATGCCGGCTTATTACCTGATGGTGATTGCGGTGATTGGTTTGATTACCGGTCTTACCATGAAGGAGACGGCGAACCGTCCTCTGAAAGGTGCAACGCCTGCGGCGTCTGATATCCAGGAAGCGAAAGAGATCCTGCGCGAGCACTACGACAACGTAGAGCAGAAGATTGAGGATATTGACGCAGAGATTGAAGAGCTGCAGAAAAAACGCTCCCGACTGGTGGACCAACATCCACGCATCAACGAGTAATAAAGAAACCCGCCAACGGCGGGTTTTCTTTTATTAGCATCCAGCAGCGATGTAGTCGCCATTGGCGCTGATGGGTATCACCGTCAGGAACAGTACCGTCGCAAACAGGATCAGGACTATCCCGCCGGCTATTTTGACTGCCGGTACGAGCCATCTTAATGAGGTGCTTTCGCCGAACCAGGTCACCGTGCGCTCGCGGGCATAACGTACTGCCAGTGAAAGCCCCACAATAGAGAGTGCGGTTCCCAAAGACATGGTCATGACCGCGGCCACTCCCCAGGTGACAATGCCCAGCGCATTCGAAAACATCAGAATCATGATCGCCCCGCTGCACGGGCGTGCGCCAATTGCCAGAATCACGCCCAGACGGGTTTTCCAGTCACCCTGCGTCAGGTCTGTACCTACGCCGTGATGGCCGCAGCCACAGTGTTCATCGTGCTGATGAAGAGGCTTGATGGCGGAGATAGACATCCTGCGCGGGCGCAGGCTCTTCAGCGCCTGATAAATGACAAAAGCACCGAATGCACCAATAAGCACTGCGCTTATCTTCTCCACGTACCAGCGGCTAGTACTGATATCCCCGGAGGCGAGGTTAAACCCCACCGCCAGAATAAAGACAAACAGAATGGCGCTGACGCCCTGCATCAGGCTACCCAGGAAGGGGACGACCCGGGCGGCCAGCTCGCTTTCCTTATTGGTGGTCAGATAGGTCGTCACGATGAATTTTCCGTGCCCGGGTCCGATGGCGTGAAGGACACCATAAAGGAAAGCCCCCGTTAACAGCCATAATCCGCCGCTGTACTGGTGGTTATTAAGCTGCAGCAGATACATCACAAGATAGCGGTGCAGCGTAATTTGCGTGGCGAGACACCACTGGATAAAGGCGTTCCAGTGCGCATGCAGGGTAAAACCCGCAAAGAGGAGTGCCAGCAGCATCACCCCTGCTGTAGGGAGACGCCAGTCGCGGGCGAGGGGTTGTGTGGTCATGAGGGTGGGCCTGCACTGAGGAGAGTATTTGCCGCTAGTATAGTTGATCTTCCCGTTCAATTCGTAGGATCGCATCGCGATCCGCTCATGATTGTGGATAACTTTGTGCATAAAAGGGTATAAGGCGGGGTTTTGCTGTGGAATGCAGCAGTCAGTCATTTTTCTGTCATTTAGCGGTTGCGGCCTGCTGAGAACTCCCTATAATGCGCCTCCATCGACACGGCGGATGTGAATCACTTCACAAACAGCCCGGTCGGTTGAAGAGAAAAAATCCTGAAATAACGGGTTGACTCTGAAAGAGGAAAGCGTAATATACGCCACCTCGCAACGGTGAGCGAAAGCCGCGTTGCAACTGCTCTTTAACAATTTATCAGACAATCTGTGTGGGCACTCAAAGTGACATGGATTCTTAACGTCCTCGGACGAAAAATGAATACCAAGTCTCTGAGTGAACATACGTAATTCATTACGAAGTTTAATTCACGAGCATCAAACTTAAATTGAAGAGTTTGATCATGGCTCAGATTGAACGCTGGCGGCAGGCCTAACACATGCAAGTCGAGCGGTAGCACAGGGAGCTTGCTCCCGGGTGACGAGCGGCGGACGGGTGAGTAATGTCTGGGAAACTGCCTGATGGAGGGGGATAACTACTGGAAACGGTAGCTAATACCGCATAACGTCGCAAGACCAAAGAGGGGGACCTTCGGGCCTCTTGCCATCAGATGTGCCCAGATGGGATTAGCTAGTAGGTGGGGTAACGGCTCACCTAGGCGACGATCCCTAGCTGGTCTGAGAGGATGACCAGCCACACTGGAACTGAGACACGGTCCAGACTCCTACGGGAGGCAGCAGTGGGGAATATTGCACAATGGGCGCAAGCCTGATGCAGCCATGCCGCGTGTATGAAGAAGGCCTTCGGGTTGTAAAGTACTTTCAGCGGGGAGGAAGG